>JAGYLH010000025.1:27500-38099 GCA_018400955.1 Bacteroidales bacterium | reverse complement strand
TGGAGATGGCACCACTTTATCCTATGCTACACAACAAAATCCCATCTGTCACACCTGGACACCTGGCTTTGACGGCTTTGAAGGAGGCGAATTTGATGTAAGCCTTACAATTACAGGCGAAGTAGGTGGCAGCATATTTACGCACACTTTCACCGAAACCATTACCATCAGGCCAAAACCTGAAGCACGGTTTATTCCCGCTCCTGTTTGCCAGGGAACTTTAACACAATTTGAGGATAATTCAATTGGCAATGGAGAGCCTATCGTAAGATGGAACTGGAATTTTGGCGATCTGACAAGTATCGACGATACATCAAGCATGCAAAACCCGTCTTACGAATATCCAACACATGGCTTTTATGATGTTGAATTAATTGTGCGAAATGAGTACGGATGTTCTGATACCCTGCTGCGCGAAACGGAGGTGTGGCAACGTCCGGAGGCTGATTTCAGTTATGATGTGAATTGTGCATCCTATCAAACCTTGTTCTTTGATGAATCAACTGATGGTGGGGCAACCATTATCGGCTGGAACTGGGACTTTGGCATCATTGGGGATACAACAACTGAGCAGGACACTTATCACATATACGATGAAACAGGTACCTATCAGGTGCAACTGGTAGTGATGGATGAGAACCAATGCTACGATACAGTTAGCTACACGGTTGACATTCATCCCATACCAACTGCCCAGTTCACAATCGAAGATGAATACCAGGGACGTCAGGGTTTGGTGTATTTCCGCAACGAAAGTGCTGCTGCTAACAGCTACTTTTGGGATTTCGCGGATGGCAACTTCAATGATGAAGATTTCAACCCTGTGCATCAATATACCGAAGACGGCACTTATGAAGTTATGCTTATTGCCTATAACGAGTTCAACTGTCCGGATACCATTGTGAAGGAATACACCATATTGTTTACAGGGCTTTACTTCCCGAACACTTTTGTGCCTCAAAGTACAAATCCCGAACTGAATAAATTTATGGGAATTGGTGAGAATCTTGAAAGCTATTCGGTTGAAGTATATACCTCATGGGGTCAGTTGGTTTATTCAAGTACGCTGCTAACCCTTGATGGAAATCCTGATCCTGAAGATGCCTGGGATGGCAAATTCAAAGGGCAGGACCTTCCTGTAGGATCCTATATCTGGCGTGCTTCAGGCATATTCAAGGATGGAAGTATTTGGAAAGGGGCCGACAATGGTGATGGCAATCTGCGCACTTACGGTCTTATCAACATCATCCGGTAACGAAAATAATAGAAAGCTATGAAAATGTTATCTATGATCATAAAAAAGAATGTCAGAAAATCCGGAACACAGCAGTTCCGGTTTTCTGCCAACAAAATCATTTTATCTGGCATCGCCATGATGATGGTTATAAGTGGTTTATCAATCAAAGCACAAGATGCCGGCTACTCCCAGTTTTTCAGTGCGCCCACTTATTACAACCCTGGTTATGTTGGCCTTACATTGGGCATGAAAACCCGGATGAATTTCCGTAAAATGTACAACAATATTCCTGGTGACAATTACACCTACAATCTAAGCATGGACATTGCCGACAGAAATATCCCCGGAAGCGGAGGCATAGGTGTTATTTTCAACCAAAATCGTGAAGGTTTAGGGTATATAAAATCTATGACTGCCGGCTTTATGCCAGCAGTGCGTATTCCCCTTTCCCATAGCGCTATCATTCAGGTTGGTGCCCTTGCTGCTATTGTTACCCGTGAGATTGATTGGGATGGTATGGTTTTTCCTGACCAACTCGATCCAAGGTGGGGAAATATAGGGCCATCAAGCTTTATCACTCCTTCTTCCAACAAAGTAATTTACCCCGATTTTAGTTTTGGAACTGTATTTCAATTTACCGGAAACAATGTAGTTGGCACCATAGGAGCAGCTGCACACCACCTGATGGAGCCCAATCAATCATTCCTGAATGTGAATGCGCCTCTGGCCCGCAGATATGTTGGTCATTTCGACCTGATTATCAATGTAGAAGATTATGAGGGATATTATACCAAGACTCGCTCTTTCAAAGTAAATCCCGGCATCATGTATCAAAACCAGGCCGGTATGCATATTTTCAACCTGGGTGTAAATATGTATATGTCGCACATTTACTTGGGTGTTTGGTACCGCAACGAAGTGCTCGAATTTGGCGATTATTCCAACCTGACTTTTTTGGCGGGATTGCATTTCGATTTTTCAGAAAACACCCGGATGAAATTGCTCTATAGCTACGATATGGCCATCCATTCATCGCATAATTTTACGGGACCCACCCATGAAATGAGCCTGATTTTTGAGTTTGATGACATCAGCTTTTTCCGAGCAAACGAAATACGGGGCATGGGATCTTCTAACAGGCAATTTTCTCCGCTTGAATGCTCACCATTCTAATGGAGACAAAGTCTAAAGATGTTTTAAAATCGTCGAAGCATAGTTGAACCAGCTCATATCTTTTGAAGTTGCACGAATATGCTCCGCTGGTATCGGATTGTCGATGGCTCTTTGCATAACCGCTGCCATATCATCCGTGTTATCAGGCTTAGCCAGGTATCCATTATAACCATCTTGGATGGTTTCAGGAAAATGACCCACTGCCGTAGCCAACATGGGTAGGTTGAAATTGTACCCTATCGATTCCACCCCTGAAGGTGTTGCCGTCAGGTAAAACAACAATAGGTTGTCGCTCACCTGAAAATATTTGTGGACATCTTCGTTCGGCACAAAGTCGTTAACCACATATACTTTATTATCCAGGTTCAAGTGATCTATCTGTCTGAGTGGGTTGTAGTGGCGTTCATCGTCCTGCTTTCGCAGAAATAGCCCTTTGGCAAGCCCAAACAGTTTGTTTTTTAACCTGGTGCTTAGTTTTGTTTGATCCAGTGTTTGCCAAAAGGACTCACCAACTATCAACAGGCTTATATCGTCCCTTTGGTTTGCCAATTTGGCAAAAGCTTCTATTGCATTGTGCAAGCCTTTGTATTTGCGGATAAACCCAAAAAAAAGAAATACATGCTTTTTCAGGTTCATTACCTTTTTAGCGGCTTCAACATCAAAATCAGGATCAGGCTTGAACATATCATAAACAGGATGATAAAGCTTTAGAATCTTTGTGCCGCTATTTTCTACATTTTTGCTGTCGTCAACCAATTCAAACTCTTTGTTTGGAAAAACCTCCTGCAATTCATCTGCTGTTTGCCTTGCATGCACTACATAGCTGTTGGCATGCCTGATCCCCATTTTCGTGAAGGTGGCATCAAGCTTGCTTCCCTCCTTTTGAATAACAAAATGCAAATCGAAAACAACCTTTATGGACTTGGAGTTCTTTAATTTGCGGGCAATATATGCCAGCGGAATCCCTTGTATGGCAATAGCCCATTGAAAAACAACCATATCAGGCCGAAGCGACTTGATTAAGTTTACTGTTTTTCTCCAACTTAGCGGATTGTTGTAATTTGTTACATAATGCACCTTAATCTTTGTGCCTTCAAGCTGATCCGTGCGGCTTTTGCGGTCAATAAAGTCACGTGGGATAATGGCGGGGTATTGTTGTGTCCACGAAACGATATGAACTTCTGCATCAGGCATTTGATCAAAAGCCTTTGCCAAAGATGTGTTGTAATTGGCAATTCCTCCTTTGAATTGTGGTCCGGGACCAAAGCAAACAATTTTAGGCATAAAAACTCCTGTTAATTCAAAACCACTGGGAAATACAGGTTACGATTTATTCACAATCGCCATGTGGCATATTATTCATTTTTCATGTATTGCTGGGTTTTCTGCATAAATTCAGGCAGTTGACGCAATGCAGCAAGTTCTCGCCATTTTTTCCGAACCTCTTCGGCAGGTGCTCCAAAATAGGTTTTACCACCTTCCAGCGATTTATCTACAGCTGAAGTAGCCAGAATGATAGCGCCTTTACCGATGACAATATCTTTATTTATCGCCACCCTGCCCCATATTATCACCTCATCTTCAATGCGGGTTACACCCGCAATGGCTGCTATGCGGAATTACAATAAGGCAATCGCATCAATATAAAGTGTCGTGGCCAACCTGGCAGTGGTTATCAAATTTGTCCCTTGCTAATGGTATCTCCGTAACACCCCTATCAATACTACAAAGCGCACCAACTTCCCACATTATCGCCCAGGATAACGCGTCCACAACTTTCAAACTTTTTGTAGCCTTCAGGTCATTTTGAAAATAATAGGCATCGGCACCAATCACACTGTTGGCATGAATGAAGCATTGTCGCCAATAATGCAATGATCGTATATACTTACCTTTGTGTATTAGGCAGTTTTTATAGTGAGCATGATTTCCTACAATGCACCTGACTGAATAATAGTACCTTCCAATTATGGCTGTTTCACTTACAGCAGAGGCCACTTGCCTGAAATGGCCTGAACCTTTTAATGAGGCTGACAAGCATCAAAAAGACTTATCGTGAAAATCAAGCCTTTCCGGGCGGGCATTCAACCTTTTTATTGATCAAGATAGTAGTTGCCTTGGATGACAATGCTTTATCAGCCAATATTTGGGATGATCCACAAAGAAGTAAGGTCGCCGGGCTCCACCATGTATTTCGTTTGGTCGGAAACAACGAAATCAGGATCACCAAATTAAATCAGCTTCTAAAAGTCCGGCAAGGGCTTTCAGGCTTAAGGAGCTGGTTAAAATTTCATCTTGCTGCTGCTAAACATTCCTTCACGCGTTCAGATAATCTCCTGTGCGGGTATCCACTTTCAATTTATCACCTATATTGATAGTGGCACCTTGATAACAACACCGGTATCCAGGGTGGCGTCTTTTAATGCATTGTTAGCAGTATTGCCGCGCTCACCCAGTTCGGTATAAGTTACTTAGCACCACAGTGGATGGCAGTTCGCAAGAAAGCACAGTATCAGTTCTGTGTGGTGCATCCCACTTCGCCAATATCTCCTTCTTTCAGGAACTGCGGCGCATTTTATCAAATCACTTGGGGCCTCGATTGCTCAAATGTTTGTGTGTTCATAAAATGATAATCGTCGCCATCAGCATATAGAAATTGCATGGTATACGCTCAACGCGTTGTATGTTAATCTTAACCCCGGCATTAAAGGTATTTGGAAGCTTAGCTACCTGTTTTTAGGTTTCTTAGTTTGTCCTTACAAAAGCGGAAATCCTTCCCGGGCTTAACATGTTGAAACTCGATTATGCTGAATAGTTCCCCATTAAATTCAATGACCAGGCCATTTCTGAAATCTGATGTTGTTAAAATAAGCTTATTAGGTACAGTAAAAAATTTGAAGGTGCAAATTTAAGAAAACAGGCGAATAAGCGTTTATTTTCCAACATAATGACCAAAATTAGGGTAAACACCTGATAAGTGTTGCTCCTAAACTTCAAAAAGAGCAAAAAAAGCAAAACGCTGACTAAAGATAAATTTCTCATTTTAATTAATTTTAAGTTACTAATTTAAACTATTACACTACCCTACAATTGGTTAGTGTTTTTATTTAGACCAATTATAAATTGCAAAAATATAAAATTCCTTTTACAATTAGCTCGTCCTAAAAAAAGTATTGCATGCAGCCACAATAAATGGCCTTACATTTGCATTCATATTTTAGGCGATTAAAAATATTGATGAAAAAAATTGCTTTTTCCATTTTCAGGGCGTTCATGTGGTTGATTGCATTAATGCCCTTCCCCATTCTTTATCTCAAAGCTGATGTGCTGTACTATGTGCTGTATTATTTAATCCGGTACAGACGTAAAATAGCGAGAATGAATCTGAGAAACAGTTTCCCTGAAAAATCAACCGCTCAGCTTAAGGCCATCGAGAAAAAGTACTACCACAACCTTGCAGATATTGTTGTTGAGTTCATTAAGGTACGTCATATCAGCAGTAAATCCATTCAAAAGCGCATGAAAATACTCAATCCGGAAATTATGGATGAGCTCTACGCGCATCAAAGAAGCATTTTTATAGCCATTGGGCATTGCGGCAATTGGGAGTGGCTGGCCCAAACACTGGCCTTGCAGAAGGGGCATAAGCCCTTTGCCATTCACAAACCACTCTCCGATCCTTTTTTTGACGATTATATGAAAGCAAACCGTACAAAATTTGGCGGTCCACAGATGATTCCCTTTAAACAAACCTATAAAACCCTTTTAAGCAACCAACACACCATCAATGCCGTTATTAATGCATCTGATCAAACACCTGCAAGAAGCGAAATTAATTTCTGGACTAAGTTTTTAAATCAGGACACGGCTTTTTTTATGGGTATCGGAAAAATGGCCAAAGCCCTTGATTATAGCGTGCTGTTTTTCGATATACAAAGAGATAGAAGGGGCTATTATTCGATTAGAATTAAACCGATTTCTATTAACCCGCAAACAGATTCGGCAGCAGAGATTACAGAAAAGTATGTAAGTTTGCTTGAACAAAGTATTATCGAAAATCCAGATAATTGGTTGTGGTCACATCGCAGATGGAAGTACAAAAAGCAAGATTAACAAATATGCCAAAAGTAGCTGTAGTCATACTAAATTACAATGGAAAGACCTTTTTAGAAAGGTTCTTGCCTGCAGTTATTGAATATAGTTGCGACTATGCCGACGTTATTGTAGCTGACAATGCTTCAACAGATGGCTCTTTGGACATGATGAATAGGAAGTTCCCAAAAACTCGAGTTATCCAAAACCCAGTCAATAAGGGTTTTTCAAATGGATATAATCTTGCGCTAAGCCAGGTAGATGCTGATTATTTCGTACTCCTTAACAGCGACATTGAGGTTACACCAAATTGGATTGCACCGCTTATCGAATTTATGGAGGGAGATAATCAAATCGCTGCATGCCAACCAAAAATTTTGGATTTTAACAACAAGTCACAATTTGAATATGCCGGAGCCGGTGGTGGTTTTATCGACAAATTTGGCTATCCTTTTTGCCGTGGGCGCTTATTTCAAACAATAGAAACTGATAATGGGCAGTACGACGACCCAACAGAAGTGTTTTGGGCCAGTGGTGCTTGTATGTTTGTGCGCTCAAGTCTTTTCAGGGAATATGGTGGCCTTGATGATGATTTTTTTGCACATATGGAAGAGATTGATTTTTGTTGGCGATTGAAAAATGCTGGTCATAAAATCATGTATTTCCCCTTTTCACAAGTATATCATATCGGTGGTGGAACCTTACCAAAAAATTCATCCCGTAAAACTTACCTGAATTTCCGCAACAACCTGTCCTTATTATACAAGAACCTGCCCGATAATCTTTTTCTTTATGTTATCATTGCTCGATTGTTTCTGGATATGGCGGCCAGTTTTAAATTCCTGATTGAGGGTGGTTTGCCTGATTTCTTTGCCGTACTGCGTGCCCATCTGCATTTTTATAGAAAAATACCTCACCTCCGACGGAAGAGAAGCAAGTTGACCCGTCATCAGGTGTCGGGCATTTATAAAAAAAATATTGCGGTTGAATACTTTTTGCTCAGAAAACGGAAATATAGTCAGCTCAACCCCAAGCATTTCAATTAATTCCGTCCACAAAAGCCTGCACGGCCATCTGGTATCCTTTCAGGCCAAATCCTGTAATACATCCTGTGCACGCAGCCCCTGTCAATGAAATATGCCTGAATGATTCTCGGGCAAATAAATTGGAAATATGCACCTCAATTATGGGCAGATCAACAGCCCGAATGGCATCAGCGATGGCTACAGATGTATGGCTATAGCCTCCGGGGTTGATAATAACCCCATCATAAAAACCATCTGCACTTTGGATTTTAGAAATTATTTCACCTTCGACATTAGATTGGAAATAATCAAGTTGTAAGCCCGAAAACAAATGTTTAAGCTGCTTAAAAGCATCCTCAAATGACATCGATCCATACACATCCGTTTCGCGCTTGCCCAAAAGGTTCAGGTTAGGGCCGTTCAGAATAAGCAGTTTCATTTTCTTTCCTTTTGAATGACAAATATACAAATGAAAGCTGAGGAGATGATTTAAAAATGAGCACTCCCGGTTTTAAATAAAAATGTACTTTTGCCATGCTATTAACAATAGGGGTGCCTTTTCCGCATTAGCGGTATAAAACCAGGCTGAGATCATACCCTTTGAACCTGATCCGGGTAATGCCGGCGAAGGGAATAAGAAAACAGCTAACGGCTTTCCTCTATTGATTTAAATGTTAAACCCTTTAAATCAAAAGAGTTATGAAAAAAAATCTCGTTTTATTTCTACTGGCCATGCTGCCAGGTATTTTGACCGCACAAATACACTTATCTGGTACAGTGTACGACAAGTCAACAAACAAAAGCCTTCCCGGGGCACACATTAGCCTTACCGAAATCAACCGGACGACAATAAGCGATCGGTATGGCAACTTCAGCTTTTTCAACCTGAAGGCAGATATTTATTTATTACATGTGAGTTTCCTCGGATACGAAACTTATACAGCCTCAATCTCTGCAAAGGAAAACACAAGTATGGAAATTAATATGGAACCGGCTGTATTTTTGAGTGATGAGGTCATTGTAAAAGCTTCCAGGGCAGCTTCTGATTCCCCTTTGAGCTATTCAAATATCTCTAAGGAACAAATTGAAATGCTAAATACAGCTGCCGATCTTCCCTATTTGCTGCAATCGACTCCCTCGGTGGTGGTCACCTCCGATGCGGGGGCCGGAATTGGCTACACAGGTATCCGCATTCGCGGGTCAGACCTCACACGCATCAATGTTACCATGAACGGCATCCCCGTAAATGATCCTGAATCGCATGGTGTATTTTTTGTCAATATGCCCGATTTGGTTTCTTCCATTGACAATATGCAAATTCAGCGTGGAGTTGGCAGCTCTGCCAATGGGGCAGCTGCTTTTGGCGCCAGCATCAATATTCAGACTGACCCACAAACTATTGACCATTACGCAAGTATGAATTCATTCTATGGGTCATACAATACAATGCGAAACACACTGAGGTTTGGCACAGGAAAAACCAGGTCCGGCTTTTCGCTCGATGGGCGGCTTTCACAGATATCATCAGATGGTTATATTGACAGGGGCTGGTCCGATTTGAAATCCTTTTACCTGTCAGGAAGCTGGCAAAGTGATAAAAGTCTTATAAAACTGCTTGTAACAAGTGGACAGGAAAAAACTTACCAAGCTTGGTATGGCATTCCAAAAGACAGCCTGGAAACCAACAGACGCTACAACCCATCAGGTGAAATATTTAATAATGAAGGTGTTATTACTGGCTATTATGATAACCAGACAGATAATTACCAGCAAGATTATTACCAGTTGCATCTGGCACACAGGTTTAACGGGAATGCCTATCTCAATGTTTCTGCTTTTTTGACAAAAGGTAAAGGCTATTATGAAAGCTGGCGAAACAGCGAAAAATTTATTAACTATGGATTGCCCAACCTTGATGTCAATGGCACGGTCATTGACAGGACCGACCTTATAAGGCAAAAATGGCTCGATAATGATTTTTATGGATTCAATACAGCCTTGCATTATGATTGGGGGCGCACCAATATCGTTTTTGGGGCAGGTTGGAACAAATACCTGGGCGATCATTTCGGGCACATCGTCTGGGCAAGTTTTGCTTCAACAAGCACTCCGGATTGGAGATGGTACAGCAATACAGGACAAAAAAAGGATTACCATACCTATGTCAGGGCAACACATAAGCTAAGCAACAAATTCAACATCTATACTGATTTGCAATACCGTGGTATCGATTATACAATTTCAGGTACCCACGATGATTTGCGCGATATCGGACAAAGCCATCATTTTTCATTTTTTAATCCCAAAGCAGGTATTAGCTATGCCCTAAGTCAGGACCAAATTGCCTATTTCTCGATAGGCGCTTCCAACCGTGAACCCAACCGTTCGGTTTATCGCGATGCCGATGAAGGCCAGGAAATCTTCCAGGAACAACTTATTGATTATGAGTTGGGATACAAAGCACAATTCAGTCATTTACGACTCGAAACCAACCTATACTATATGCAGTACACCAATCAATTGGTTTTAACAGGTAAAATAAACAATGTTGGGGCACCTATCTTAACCAATGTACACGAAAGTTACAGGGCCGGCATTGAAGTTTCATTAAACTACAATTTTACAAAGAAGCTGCAATTTGCAGGAAATATTGCCTTGAGCACCAATAAAATTAAAAACTTCACTGAGTTTGTTGATAATTGGAACTATTGGGATGATCCTGACAATGAACCTTATCAATATCGATTTGACCTTGGTCGTACCGATATCTCCTTTTCACCATCCGTTGTTGCAGGAAGCATGATCAGCTACAAACCCTGGAAGGAAAGCCATGTTGCTTTCAGCACCAACTACGTCAGCCGCCAATTTATTGACAACACTTCGACTATCAGCCGCAGCCTGGACCCATACCTTATTAATAACATATCCTTTGCGCACAACCTTTCATTTAAACATTTTGAACAGTTTTCGCTGCATTTGCACCTCAACAATATCTTTAATGAGGAATATGAGGGGAATGCATGGGCCTACAAATACATTTACGACGGAACATCCTATGTAATGGATGGCTAT
>JAGYLH010000025.1:0-25000 GCA_018400955.1 Bacteroidales bacterium | reverse complement strand
TGATAATTTCAGAAATGTGATTAGGTTTAATTCCCAATGGCATAAAGAGATCAGAAATCCAAGACCAGCAATCTAAGATTCAAAATCAAACAAGGTTCTTTGACATACTGAAGGAGACACAACGAGTTAATGATAGCTCAAAGAGAGTCTTTTGCTGAACTTGCTTTTTAGCAGGTGAAGTAGAAGATAATTAAGAGCGCAATAATTTTTTAAAATCGAGTTAAGTACAATTTTAAGAGATATCGTTATTTTGAAAGAAAGTAAGTAAGAGCGTATGGAGGATGCCTAGGCTCTCAGAGGCGAAGAAGGACGTGATAAGCTGCGATAAGCTTCGGGTAGCTGCAAATAAGCTATTATCCGGAGATTTCCGAATGGGGCAACCCCCCCGGTTGAAGGCCGGGGATCCGCCGTAAGGCGGAGGCGAACCCGCTGAACTGAAACATCTAAGTAAGCGGAGGAGAAGAAAACAATAGTGATTTCCCAAGTAGTGGCGAGCGAACGGGAAGAAGCCCAAACCGTTATTGTTAAGGCAATAGCGGGGTTGTAGGACTGATAATATGGACTTGGTAAGTGTAGCAGAACACATCTGGAAAGATGGACCATAGGGGGTGATAGTCCCGTAGGCGAAACGCTAACCATACCTAATCAGTATCCTGAGTAGGGCGGGGCCGGTGAAACCCTGTCTGAATCTGGCGGCACCATCCGCCAAGGCTAAATACTCCTGAGAGACCGATAGTGAACCAGTACCGTGAGGGAAAGGTGAAAAGCACCTCGAACAGAGGAGTGAAACAGAACCTGAAACCATACGCTTACAAGCGGTCGGAGTCCCGATGTTAAATCGGGATGACGGCGTGCCTTTTGCATAATGAGCCTACGAGTTACTCCTCTCTGGCAAGGTTAATGCGCTTTGAGCGCAGCAGCCGCAGCGAAAGCGAGTCTGAATAGGGCGCCAAAACAGTCAGAGGGGGTAGACGCGAAACTTTGTGATCTACCCATGGCCAGGTTGAAGTTTGGGTAACACCACATGGAGGACCGAACCAGTATACGTTGAAAAGTATTTGGATGAGCTGTGGGTAGGGGTGAAAGGCTAATCAAACTGAGAGATAGCTCGTACTCCCCGAAATGCTTTTAGGAGCAGCCTCGCATAAGAGTGTCATAGAGGTAGAGCTACTGATTGGGCTAGGGGGCTTCACCGCCTACCAAACCCTGACAAACTCCGAATGCTATGACATGTTTTGCGGGAGTGAGGGCATGGGTGCTAAGGTGGGCCACTAGAGGAAAGCAACTGATCATCAGCTAAGGTCCCCAAATATATGCTAAGTTGAACTAACGAGGTCTGACTGCATTGACAGCTAGGATGTTGGCTTGGAAGCAGCCATTCATTTAAAGAGTGCGTAACAGCTCACTAGTCGAGCGGTCGGGCATGGATAATAAACGGGCATTAAGCATATTACCGAAGCTATGAATTCCACTTGATAAAAGTGGTCTGGTAGGGGAGCATTCCAGTCTGCGTAGAAGGTGTGTTGTAAAACATGCTGGAGCGTCTGGAAAAGCAAATGTAGGCATAAGTAACGATAAGGCAGGCGAGAAACCTGCCCACCGAAAGACTAAGGATTCCTGATCAACGCTAATCGGATCAGGGTTAGTCGGGGCCTAAGGCGAACCCGCTGTAGTGGCGGGGCAGTCGATGGACAACTGGTTAATATTCCAGTACTGACCGGTATTGCGATGGAGTGACGGAGAAGTGAAAGCACCGCCTACTGACGGAATAGTAGGTTGAAGGGCTTAGGTATAGGCTTGGCAGGAAAATCCGCCAGGCTTGCTGAAACCTGATAGTACCGTGCGCCTTCGGGCAAGCGGATAGTGTGTGTAAGCAGACTCCCAAGAAAACCTTCTAAGCATCAGATACCGGCCACCCGTACCGTAAACCGACACAGGTAGTCGAGGAGAGAATCCAAAGGTGCTCGAGTGAATCATGGCTAAGGAACTAGGCAAATTAACCCTGTAACTTCGGGAGAAAGGGTTCCCGATGTAAAAATCGGGACGCAGAGAAATGGCCCAGGCGACTGTTTATCAAAAACACATGGCTTTGCAAAATCGTAAGATGAAGTATAAGGCCTGACACCTGCCCGGTGCCGGAAGGTTAAGAGGAGATGTTATTTCTTCGGAGAGAAGCATTGAATTGAAGCCCCGGTAAACGGCGGCCGTAACTATAACGGTCCTAAGGTAGCGAAATTCCTTGTCGGGTAAGTTCCGACCTGCACGAATGGTGTAACGATCTGGGCGCTGTCTCAGCCATGAGCTCGGTGAAATTGTAGTAACGGTGAAGATGCCGTTTACCCGCAACGGGACGGAAAGACCCCGTGAACCTTCACTACAGCTTTGCATTGACATTGGATAAACGATGTGTAGGATAGGTGGGAGACTATGAAGCGGCGCCGCCAGGTGTCGTGGAGTCAACCTTGAAATACCACCCTTTGTTTATTTGATGCCTAATCCGCCAATCGGCGGAGACAGTGCATGGTGGGTAGTTTGACTGGGGTGGTCGCCTCCAAAAGAGTAACGGAGGCTTCTAAAGGTACCCTCAGTACGGTTGGTAACCGTACGCAGAGTGCAATGGCATAAGGGTGCTTGACTGTGAGACCTACAAGTCGAGCAGGGACGAAAGTCGAGCATAGTGATCCGGTGGTTCCGCATGGAAGGGCCATCGCTCAAAGGATAAAGGTACTCCGGGGATAACAGGCTGATCACTCCCAAGAGCTCATATCGACGGAGTGGTTTGGCACCTCGATGTCGGCTCGTCACATCCTGGGGCTGGAGAAGGTCCCAAGGGTTCGGCTGTTCGCCGATTAAAGTGGCACGCGAGCTGGGTTCAGAACGTCGCGAGACAGTTCGGTCCCTATCTGTTGTGGGCGTTGGAAGCTTGAGAGGACCTGACCTTAGTACGAGAGGACCGGGTTGGACAAACCGCTAGTGTACCTGTTGTAGCGCCAGCTGCACCGCAGGGTAGCTATGTTTGGATGAGATAAGTGCTGAAAGCATCTAAGCACGAAACTTACCTCAAGATGAGGCTTCCTTTAAGGGTCGTAGTAGACCACTACGTTGATAGGCTGCAGGTGTAAAGCTGGTAACAGCAAAGCCGAGCAGTACTAATTACCCGTAAGCTTTCTTAAATAACAAAAAATAGCAATATCTCTTGCTTAAATACTTAAAGCGCATTTTGAAAAATTGCACACCCCTTAACAACTTGTTCTCCTTCGCTGTATGTCAATTAGTATAACCAAAAGACTTTTGGTGACTATTGCGGCAGGGTGCCTCTTCCCATTCCGAACAGAGAAGTTAAGCCTGCCAGCGCCGATGATACTGCCGTAATAGGTGGGAAAGTAGGTCGTCGCCATCTTATAACGAAAAACCCTTCACTGAAAAGTGAGGGGTTTTTTGTGTTTTGTACTATACCCATAGCTTGAAATATGGCCGGAGAAAAAACTTATCCTTAATGCCTGAATGGTGTTTTTTGATCCATATAAGTAGTTAAGGAACTCGAAAAATAGATTTGTTGTTATTCTTGATCCCTTCGAGGAAAAATCTTTTTCCAGACCATGAAGTAGCCCAATCAGAAATCATAACTTTAAACCTATCTTTGTGCCTGTTGTTTTAGAAAACACAACTATTATGAACTATGTATATGCTTACTGGGATATACTTGCCGGCCTGACAATTAAAATGGCACCTAACCTCCTATTCATTATTCTATTTGCTGTAATAACAGCACTGATTGCAGTTTTATTAAGCTTTTTTAGTGTAACAGCATCTGTTCCACTTGAAGCCGTTTTGTTGATGATAGGACTATTGAATCCCTTGGTTATCAATTTTATGAAGAAAAGACTACTTAAACCTATAACCTATGTATAGAACTTATCTGCTAACAATTCTATCGTTCTTTCTAATTCAGATGCAACAGGCCCAATCATTTTATGGTCGCTATAAAACAAATGATGACCAGAAAAAAATGGTGATGCACCTGATCAAAACCAACACAAGGTTGAATGCTGTTTTGTACCAATTTGACGAAGATGGAATCAGTCGTTTCGACCTGGCAGGGCAAATGGATGATGAAAGCAGTTTTTCGTTGCGCACTTATGATGAAAGCAGTCAATTTACCGGTGAATTTGGTGATAAGCAAATTTCACTAAGAAGCTCCTGTGATACGCCGCATATGTTCAATTTTTCAGAGGCCCTCCCCTACGCCGGTATGGCTTTGGGTTATTATCACGACAAGGCCACTCAGCGACTGACAAGTGGTGATCCCTTTTCGCCCAAAGCCACTATCGAAACGAGTTTGTTATGGCCTCTTAATGCAGATGATAAGAATATAATGCCTTCATTAATGAATTTATATGGTATTCGTGTTCCGGAGTCTACACCAGCTGACAGTATCATTTTAGTTGAACAGAAACGATTTTTCGAGCAATACATCCGAATGAACAGCGACCTGGCAGGACAATCGGCTTCGCTTAACTGGGAACGATCGCAACAGGTGCAAGTGTTGCTGAATGATAATGGAATGCTATGCCTCGAAATGGCGAGCTACGCTTTTACCGGAGGGGCACATGGCATGGCCAATATGCGCTACCTTGTTTATAATTTAAAAGAAGACAAACCCGTAGCATTAAGCGACCTATTTGCTCAACCAGCTATTGAAAAATTGTCGCAAATACTCACAGGCAAAGTCCGCGACAGGTATGCCATTCCAACGAATCAGGCATTAACAGAATCTGGCTTGTTCACAGATACCATCAAGGCACATGACAATTTTTATTTAAATCCCTTAGGCATTGGATTTTACTACAATAATTACGACATTGCCCCCTATGCGATGGGGCATACAAATATTTTTCTGTCATTTGATGAAATAAAAGAACTGATCATTCCGTCTTCAGCAGTAAATCTGTTTTTTGAAGAAATCAATAATAAAGTAATGCATTAAAAATGGTGTAATTTGCACCTTCAATTGAAAAAAGGCATATGCAAATCGTCTATAGCATTTTGGTAATTCTGGGGGCCTTAGCCGTATTTTTATTCGGCATGAAGCTGATGAGCGAGTCATTGCAAAAATTGGCTGGACACAAAATGCGCAATTACCTCTCAGCCATCACCTCCAACCCATGGCGTGGTATGGCTACAGGTTTTATGGTGACTGCTATTTTGCAATCATCTTCTGCCTCAACAGTGATGCTGATCGGTTTTGTAAATGCTGGTTTGATCACAGTTCTCGAATCTGTAGGCCTTGTTTTCGGAGCCAATCTTGGAACCACCATTACTGCATGGCTCATTACTTTTTTTGGTTTTAGTTTTGATATAAAAATTATTCTTCTTCCCCTAATTGCCTTATCAATACCCTTTTACCTTACTTCTAACTCTACCAACAAAAGCATAGCGGAATTCATCATGGGATTCTCCATCATGTTTTTTGGCCTGCAATTCTTGCGCGAAGCACTTCCAAGTATCGACCCTGATTCCGGCATTATTCAATTGCTGAGCGAAAAGGCTGATCAAGGTCTGGGTTCGCTACTTTTACTTGCTTTAGCAGGCTTTGCAATTACCTTGGTTATACAATCCTCAACTGCCTCAACCATACTTACAATGGTGCTTTACAGTGATGGCTTTATGGGCTTTGAAGCAGCTGGTGCAATGATTATTGGCCAGAATATCGGAACAACCATCACAGCGAATATTGCTTCACTTGTGGGTAATCGGGCATCGAAGCGTGCAGCATTCATACATTTTTTGTTCAACCTGATTGGAGCAATTATATTTATACCTCTTTTTCACGCTTTTATCCATGCCATCGAACACACAATAAATATTTTGGTCAGCTTTGATTTGCTGAATGAACAATTGGTAAAGCCATTGAAAATAAGCATCTTTCATTCAGGATTTAACATTGTCAACATACTCATCCTGATTTGGTTCATTAAATCGTTTGTGAAGTTTTCTGAATGGTTAATCCCGATAAGGGCCAAGGAGGACCAGGATCACAAACTAACTTATCACAACAGTTTAATTGTCTCAATCTCCGAAATATCTATTAGCCATGTTACGAAGGAATTAGATGAAATGGCAAAGCAAACAACCCTTATGTTTGCCATGATACCACGCCTGCTTTTAGAAAAAGACGTTGAAAGCTATGAAATAATGTACCACGATTTGAAGCGCAGGGAGGAGAAAACAGATAAGCTTGAAGCTGAAATCATGAATTTTTTAACAAAAGTATCTGAAAATAAGCTTAGCATGGAGGGCTCCCGACTTGTGCATGCATTGCTTACCATCGTAAATAATCTGGAAAGTATTGCGGATGTTTGTTTTAAGATGTCGAAAATAATCGACAACAAAAACAAACAAAAAGCCTGGTTTACGCAGAAACAGCGCGACAAACTCTTCGAAATGTTTGAATTGGTTGAAGAAGCCTTGAATCAGATGTTAGAAAACATCAGAAAATTTGATATGCAAAAGCTCGCTCTTGCGGAAGATATTGAAAAACAGATAAACAAGAAGCGTCGAGCATTTATTGATAAACACCTGAGCGACATGGAAGACTCTAAATACCACATCAATTCAGGTAATTTTTACCAGCAGCTGATTGTTTACAGTGAAAAAATTGGCGATCATGCCATCAATGTGAGTGAAGCGCTGAGCAAAAGCAGTCACACATTCAAGCCAAACCTTGATAAATAAAGATTAGTTTTTGCTAAGTGAACTTTTTGGCTCTTAATACAAAAGATGGGTACGCCTCTTTACCAACCGGAAGAAAAATATAAAAATAGACTAATTATGAGAAATGCATTTTTAATCGTTTTGTCAATAGGCTATTTGTTTTTTTTTATACCGGTTATGCAAGAACATGTCAAAGTTACCCTGAAAAGTATCTAAACTGGATACCTTTTGAAGATGCGGAATGAGATTTACTAATAGCCAAGATACTATTACATTATTATAAATGGATTTTCCAAAAACAATTGAATACGAGGTAAACAAGAGGAAATGATGTTGCATGCGAAGCAACTGCAAGGATTTTGTAACAGAAACTGATAACTACTTAAATACTTATATTCAGGGATTTTCTTCTTGTAATGAAAACAGTAAGGAAGTTTTTATACATATACTTTTCATCAAGATTATTTGTTTACAGATGATTTCTATATTATTATAACAATGGCATTATAGATGATAATGAAAACTTTCATGAATATCATTTTTTGATAAAATTTCAATAAATACACGAGAGGTATAGTAATGTTATTCACTTAAAAAGAGCTTCTGAAACAGAGCGTAATATTGTAGAGTTATATATTGCTGAGAACATTGGTATCCATAAAGTTTGTAGAAAACGGGGACTAATTGGATTTTAATAGAATAAAAGCTCTAATGCTGCACTAATATTACGACATTTTAACATTTATGGAAAGAATGTTCGTTATTCAAATTGATTTTGCCAGATCATATTCATATTGAAAAACTATTTACTCAATAAAATGGGAAAGATTATTTTCATAATAGTTGCATCGTTGTTATCGTTGAATTCAAATGCTCAATCCCAAAAACTTAATGTTCAATTTTCTTACAATCCCACATAATTTATCCCTTTTACAATTATAGTGATTATAACAACGAAGGAAGTTGTCAGCTTGATATAAGTGTGACCTACTTTCTAAATAGCAGATTTGGCATTTCAAGCGGAGTTGGTTATGAATTAAAATTTATGATTGATTATTCAAATAATAATTTGAATGGTTGGGAGAAAGATGAAGAGTTATTCAAATTTGAATATGCTGTTTTCCCATACAGATAGAATATAAACTAATCGCCAAAAACAATGCTACTGTCATTAAATACCGGATTTGAATTTTGCAGAATACTGTCAAAGGGAGAAAACTACATTATTTTATAACAATCGGTTAGTCAATGATTTAGCGATTATGCAATAGCTAATCGTATAACAAATTATTCGATTAGCTTGAATTATAGATACCATTTTTAGAAAACTATTTTGTCTCTTTAAGTCCGATGTTAAGATACAATCTAACCATTAGCCAAGGAATTCATGGGAATAATGGGCAAGGCCTTGCTTTTGTCATATATGTTTAAATTTTCATTAGGCTATAGCGTAATGTAAGTGCCATAAGAATTAAAAAATTAGTGCAAAAATACACTAAAGTTGTCAATCATTGCATTTCAGTTTTAAATGAAAGAAGAAGAAAACGTCTCTTTACCAACCGGAAGCAATTACATCCACAACATGAATCACCTGAATGGGTAATTTTTGTTTTTGATATGAGCCTCCATGTGCATCAGGCAGGATAAGTCAGTTGACTGTAAACTCAGCCTGCGTATCAGAATTGCATGCATCACTTTTGCTGCGCCATGGCTGTTGATGGCTTCGTGCTTTACGGCAAAAGTACCCCCAAAACCACAGCAAACATCCCTGTTTTCATTTCAGCCAACTCGAGCCCACTTACTTTTGAAAGCAACTGACGCGCTTCATCCTTTAGCTTGTATTCGCGAAGTCCGGCGCAACTATCATGAAAAGTTACTTTATGTGGAAAAACTGCACCAAAATCTGTTTTGCCCAATTTATTGACCAGGAAGTCGGTAACCTCAATCACGTTTTTGCAACGCTTATATTCAAGTGATAGGCTGAATTGTAAATATAACTCTTATGAAAATAATTCCTGACATATCCGGTGCATGAGGCCGAAGAGTAAACAATGAAGTATATCAATGCTAAAATCCTTCAAAAACTTTGTTCCCAAGGCCTGGGCTTCTTCATGAAAACCGCTGTTAAAACCATCTGTCCACAACACGTTTGCTCCGTATTGTAATGCCTTTCACACCAGCCTTACGGAATTACCTTCACCATATTCATGCCGTTGGGGATAAAACTGATCAATAAAACAAGGAATGAAAATATCTGATCGTACCACTAAATTAATTGGCAAAGTTAAGAAAACATTATTGCAGAATAAGTATTACCTATAAAATTAGATACTTATATAAGAAGCCGGGTAATCGACCCGATCGCACAAACTCATAATAACAGAATTATTGAATCCCTTTTCATTCATCAATTGTTGTTACGGTTTACTAACTTCAAAACTACGTCTTATGCTTGCCCATCCCTCTCTGTAATCACAAAGCTCAGCACAAACCTGCCCCGGGTGGCCACAAAATTATGTTTTGAATGTGAGGTAGTTCCGATAAACATGCCATTGAATTCACCAAAAGGAATTGGCCTCTTTATTTTGATGAACCAATTTCTGCCACTTTACAAGCTGGTTTTGCGAACCACTTTCAGCCCAATCGGTAAATAGATTTTAGTGCCGGGAGGTGGGTAAGCAAAGCATGGGCACAGCCTGTCCATCTTCATAACCATCTTCTAGGCGGCAAAGGTTTGTAGCTGTGGTGGTCTGATTGATAATAACTTTCCATCTACAGAGCCGCTAAACCGGGGATTTCATTACAAAGCCTCATCTGGAAAACAACTTGCCGGAATTCTTCTGTTTTGTTTTGCATTCAACCTGATGGTGTGGTGATAAGGGCACACCTGACTGTTACTCCCATTTGGGTGGCTATGACCGTTTCCGTTTCGGGACAGTCCATAGACGCCAAATGGCCACTTTAACTTGCAAACTGTGTGATGGCTTAGGTTTGTCATAAGGCATTTGAAACCATGCTTCACGACTCGCTGTCCATCTGAAATCCAGTTCGAAAAGCAAGGTGCGGCAGCAGCCACCCCTGTTAGGCCCGGAGTATTCCTGTACCATCCACTATTCTGCCAAACGCTAATTCCACCATGATTTGCAGTTATCCCAACTCTTTGCCGGAGCATCGTAAGCCTCCGCTTGTGCCTGTTTTTAAAGCCATATCAGTTGAAGACAAACCGCAAATTTAAAATATGTTTCAGTTTCTGGTCTGTTTAGTTCGCGTAAAGTATTTAGGGTTAACCATGAAGCACTTAACCATCTATCGCAAATTCATCTGCAACAGTTTCAGGTAATAAAGACAAACCAGTCGGCGGTAAACTTCTGTAAGCTGAAATAGACTGACCTCTCCCCCACCCAGAATCAACGAAAGCCCGTAATGGGAAGCAGCTTTGTTAAATGAGGTAAAGCCAAATTGACCGAGCAAATCGAGAAACTTCTCAATGCCAAAAGTCCGTAGCATCAATACAAAGGGATGCTGGCGAATTGATCAAGGCTTCATCGGCACAGCAATGGCACCCTTGTACGACTCGTCGAAGTTTCGAGGTGAGTAGCCTCCTATCAGAGCGGTATATCAGCCACCATCTGTTTTGGCTGCAGCTCACACCTTCCCTGCAGGAGGGCAGCATACAGGAATGGTTTCAAAATACTGCCGAGACTTCGCAAAGAGTTGGCCATATCATTGTAGCACCACCTGAGATCCATCTCACATGGAATATTGCCTTGGTAAACAACTACTTCACCTGTATGCAGATCACGAATCAGCACAGCAGAATGGAACACTTTGTTGTAATTGCTGTTGGTGCCTTTCATTATTTCCAATGATTGTTTCTGCCAACATAAGGTTTTATTGTTGATTTCGAGCTTTACTAATATCTTCACTACGATGGGCTTCCAGATAATTATTGTACGCTATCAGGGAGCGGATTTGGTTTGCCGGGCAAAGGTTCGACTATGGCCAAGGAAAAAGTCAGGCTATCCATCCTGCCATTTTGAAGGAGTTTTTCGAGCAGCCTGTTACGTTTTTCAATAAAGTTCCCTGTTTCGGCCGGGTTAACCAGCGACGGGGCATTTGGTAAAACAGCCAATGCCGCTGCTTCGGCTACGCTCAAGTCGTGTGGTGGTCTTCCGAAATAGCGCCAGGCCGCACCTCGGGCCTACAATATTCCCGCCGAAAGGGGCATGTGCACCATACAGCCGCAAAACATCCTGTTTGTTGGCAGCCAGGCTTATCGAAAAGCAGCTACTGCTTCATAAATCTTCTCCAAAATTGTCCTGGGTTTTCCTTTTCGCGAAAGCCTTATCAGTTGCATGGTTATGGTGCTGCCCCGCTAACTGTTCTGCGTGCCCGGATATTTTTTGCCATAAGGCCTTACAATAGCTAATGGATTCACGCGGATGGGAATGGTAATAGCGGTCTTCAAAAAGGATGACAGCCTCTTTATATTTATATGGCGGAGTCGTCAGCAACCGGGGAAGCGCCATTGCCCATCGGCTGCAATACACTTGCACCAAGCAATTGCCCATCCTCAGCATAAAGAAGCACAGTGCTGTATGGGTCATCAAATAGATTTCTGGGAGTGGAAGCATTAAAAAGACAAACAAAACGGGCAGGAACAGATGGAAGTACAAGCAAAACCTGTTTTCCATTTCCTATGTTGCTTTATACTTTTTGTTTGGAGTAGGTATCATTATTTCCTGTTAACCCTAAAAACCGGATACCGCCGATAGGTCTTTTTCCGAAAAATGGTGAACGCTCATACAAATATTGCAGTTGGGCATAACTGTTGTTTGCAAACTCCTTTTCAATTACTTTTATCTTCAAATGCCCTTCTTAAAGAGGTGTCATTTTGAAGCATCTGAAAAACGCCAATCTTCAAATACATAGGATGAAAAGTATTCCCTTACGTTGTAAAATAGGATCAAAAGAAATTCCAAACAAAAAAAGCATCTCTGCCTGAGGAAATCTCAAGCATTTCGATAATATACTGATTGACTGGCTGGTTTACAGGAATAATAAAATCACCCTTTTGGAACTGCAACTCCTGGCTTTCGGTTCTCAAAACCACATCATAATGCAGGTAGTGACCATTGTAAGGGCGCATCCGCGTCTTGTAATCATCAATATAATAAGCTTCCACCAGCATACTGGTATCACTTTGCAACGGAAGCAGTTTCACACCATTCAATTTCAGACGGTGGGCCACCTCATGCCAGGCCTGAGGCAAAATGTAGTATGCAGGGGCTTCGACGGTTAGGGTAGGTTTATAATGTCTGTAATAAGGCACTTCTTTTGTAAAAGGCTTGCCCCTGTCGTATTGCAGCCTTTTGCCACCGGTAAATTCACTATCAACCCACTCAGATTCATAACCTTTAAAAGGAATACTTGTGTGCCTAGTTGTATCAATTTCCCAACGTAAAACATACGACTGCTGATTAGCAATGTATTGATCAGCAGCTTCTTTAAGTGTATTGAGTTGCTTACCTTCAATATGTGTAAACCGCAAACATGCATGAATAAACGAATAAGTTGCCAACACCCTGTCGCGGAATGGCTTAAACATATGAGCCTCCGTCATGAAAGTGATGGTATTGAACATCCTTCCATAACCCGTGGTGTAACGGGGTGTGTTGTAATACTGCTGCAGGCCGCTTTCGGGTGTTTGTCCGACAGGCGCCACATAAGGAATCATTTCATAACCAGTTTTCTTCATTTCATCATAAAGGAAAGGCTCCATCATTTCGTTGTAGAATTCGGAAAGCATAGGGGGCAATTCTTGTGGATGATTGGGAATAAGCGTCATAACATATTGGTAATCTGCTCCATTAGTCGTATGTGTATCAATCAGCAAATTCGGTTTCCACGCATGAAATATCTCAGCAAAACTCTGCGCATTGCGACTGTCCATAGGTGCATAATCGCGGTTCAGGTCCAGGTTTTTGGCATTGGCCCTGAACCCTTGCTCTGCCGGGCCGTTCTGGTTGGCCCTGTTAAAAGGGGAACGGTTATGCGCACCACCGATATTGTAAACCGGAATAATACACAATACTGTACTGTCCATCAAAGACCATAGCTCATTGTCCTTGGCAAGAATATCGCGGGCTAATTTCACGCTGGCGTCAATGCCACATGGTTCACCCGGATGAATGCCATTGTTCGCCATCACAATCTGATAGCCTTTGCGGCGAAGGCTGGCAGGATCAAAATCATTTGAGGCCGAAATGACAAATAAATGCAAGGGTTTTCCAAAATCAGTTGGGCCGTAGGTTAGTAGCTTTGCTTGTCGATGCTTATTATCCAATGTCCTGTATGCATCAATGGCCTCCTCATAGGTCAGGCTGATATTGTCTTCGTAGCGCAACTCAATTTCAGGAACGCAATCACCCTGATTGGTTTCGCAGCTTGATGCAAAGTAAACAACGAATGCTAATAATACTACAGCTGAAATATAAAATAGTACCCTTTTCATTTATTTTCAATATCTTATGTATAATAAATCATTTTACTTTTGATGGTGAAAATCCACTTGTCCAATAAGCAGACCGCACCAAAAAAACAGTAAGCTTACTCTCTTTTCACCTCAACTTCACCCCCACCTTTTCTGGCTTGTATGTTGTGGTCGTACATGGCTGAGCAAACAGTTGGAGGCAAATAGAACTTGCCTTCATAAGCTGCCAACAAACTTATTCTGAAGACTTTTTCCTGGCCTCGCAATAGTGTAAAGAAAGTTGTTACCCGATCGTCGCGAATATCAACATAATCCACATCAGCAGCTTGCGTACCCTCACCTGTCAGGCGTTCGTTTACAATTTCCCAGCCAGAAGGAACGATCTGATCCAGAACCAGGAAATTTTGTGTTCTATCGGAGGTGTTTCGCACCCGGACAACCATCTCAAAAGCCATACCCTGCTTTAGATTTTTCGGATTGATGGCCTGGCCTCCCATATCCTGCCAATTGATGTTGAGGGTGAGATTGTCTTCAACAACAGTATGATCCTCACGCAGCGGAATACCGGAGCTTAAAAGATTGATAAAAAGCACCTCTGAACCTTTATTCTCAACTTGCCAAGTGCTTGCTTCATTTTTCAAAGATATCGTTCCGTAATTATCTGTTGTTTTTATTTCCACAGGATTTGCATTGCTTTCTGTTAATGACAAGGACAATTCCTTTTGTTGTGGTGGAAACTGACGCATAAACAGTTGCAGGCTGTACAATGCATAAGCAGTTTCCTGTGTGCTCATCCAACTTCCGCTGCCGAGCTTTTCAGCCAATTCGTTTATCAGTTTGAAAGCTTCTGCATTCTCACCAATTCTTATGAGTGCTTCCACCCGCATGGCCTTGTCGCGCAATTCCGAGCCAAATGTATTTTGATAGTGGCTGTTGTGGTTTACATAAGTCTTCATCCCCATAATCAATTCGCGGGCAGCAGCTTCCTGCCCCACAACAGCATAGGCTGCCCCAAGCATATTGGCCGCCACAGTGGACAAATTAGGATTCTCGCGCAAACGGTTCATGGCAGCTGTTTGGGCTTCCCCTGCAAGTGCCAAGGCATAAAGCCTGTAGGCCTGAACCACATCGTTCAACAGCCGGTTAGCATACACTTCGGGCTGCCAGACAGCTGCCTTTCGTTTCTGATCTTTGTTCCATTGGCTCAGGAAATAGGATGGCACCGGATGTCCTTCGCGTGAAGCCAATACCATAAAATGGCCGGCATACACCGCGGCAAATTCATTGATATAACTACCGCCGGGCCAATATCTAACAGCCCCATCCTGCTGCAGGCGCAAAACGATTTTTTCAATGGCCGACTTGATATGTTGCGCCGTTTTTCTGTTTACTGCATCTTCACTGCTGCTGAATTGGGCCAGATACAATTGGGCAAACCCAATGGAAGTTATCTGTTCTGTGCAACCATAGGGGAAAGTATTAAGATATTGGAGCCGTTTGTCAAGGTTCACGACCGGCATGCCCGAATATTCAAGGCGGTTGATACGCGTTTCAGGTAAGCCTATCAATTTGTTATTTAGCGTAATGCGCTTCCCTGATTCCAAAATATGTTTTTCGGTCACATATTGCCTGCTGTTTGGGTTTTGCACAGCAATTTCCTGGCTGTAATAGGCTTTTTCTTTCCCGGAGAATGCATCTATCCGTATGGATGCCATTCCTTCTTTGTCAGGCACTTTGAGCCCGAAATATGTCATTTGTTCACCTTCCGAATCAAAGATCAATTGTTGCTTACCTTCCCCTTCCAACAGCAGATTTCCTGAAACTTCCACTTGAACTGTGATTTCCTGTTTGCTTTTGAAACCTGAAAAAACAGTAACAGGCAACATTAGTTCATCACCGGGGCGCAAAACGCGGGGCAAGGTGCCCAAAACCATGACAGGCTGCTTTACGGCACTTGTTTTTTCGGCATGGCCAAATGCATCACCAGCAGTAGCAGCCACCATCAACCTGACAGAGCCTACGTAATTGGGCATGGCTATTTGATGTTGGTTTTCTGCATTTTTCTCAAGTGAAAAGGGCCCCAGGAAATGAACAACCGGCTTAAAACGCGACTGACGGGCCCGTTCACGTGCCGCAATAGCCTCGTCGCCACCAATGGCAAAAACCTGCTCAATCCTGCCCCCATAGGCACCAATCACATAATCAAACATATCCCAGGTTTTCAGCCCAAGAGCCTCCCGTGAATAAAAATAGGCATACGGGTCGGGCGTTCGGAAATTGGTCAGGTCAAGCAGCCCCTCGTCAACCATCGCGATGGTATAACTCATGGCTTTGCCACTTTGCTCACTTATTTTCACATTAAAAGTTGTTTCAGGCCGCAATTCTGCGGGCATGGAGATCAGTGGTTGCAGTTTGGCCTCTTTATAGGTAACCGGCAGCATCACAAGGCCATACATTCTAATGGGCAAATCGTTGAGGGTTTGGCCATGCGGCTGCAATACCATCACATGCACATAGATATTGGGCGCAAACATGCTTTCCAATGGCAGGCTGAAGCTCGTTTCATCTTTGCTCGTAGGCACCCACAAGGAGCGCAGCTGCTTGTCGCCTTTTTCAATACTGATAAGGGCTTGACCGCCTTCGGCACTGGGGAAACTGACAATGGCCGTTTCACCACTATTGTAGCTTTCCTTGTCCGAAGTGATGCTGATGGTACTTGCTCCCCCTCCTGCTGCACGTCCATCGCGGGAGTACCAGCCGGGCCAGTCGAAATAAACAATTTTTCCGGTGCTATGCCCCCTTCTTCGGTCAATCACCCTCTCACAAAATAAGCGCCCCATTGGGGATATTCAAGTTGCCATTTGAAGCTGGCTTTCCCATTCTGATTTGTAGCATTTCTGAATGCACCAATTTATCATGCTGCACAGAAACATAGCTGCCGCTGCCCCCTTCGCCTGACCACCACCATGACCAGTCCTGCTTGTAAACTTCAGCATTGGGTTGGCTGATGAAACTGCCTTCTCTCTTTGCCGTAAACATTACGATTTCAAACACCTGGTTTGTATCCGTAAACAAATAGCCCGAAGCGGAAGGTTCAGGTGACAACAAACCTACATAACGCTCATAAGGGTTGAAAGTCATGCTGTGCGTGGCAGTTGTAAAGTCGCCTCCCTTTTCCATTGCCCTGGCAACAAATTGCACATTGAGTTTTGGACCCTTCATATAATCAGGAATATTGAGCGCAAAATCCATTAAACCCTGCGTATTCGTTTCACCCTGATGAACCAATATACTTTCGTCACTCAATAGCGGCTCGGATCTTCAAAGTATAATGCTGATATCCTTTTGGCTTTTTTATTCGATTGGGTGAAATTCATGTTCACCGATGTTTCCAGTCCGGCTGCCGGACTGCCATGCAACCAGTTTACAGCCAGCTTAACCGCTCGCTGTCGTTCGTTGGTCTGTATGATGGAATCGCCAAATTCAAGAGGTTCACCTTCAGGCGGTTTGGTTTGATTGTTTCAACACGCACGGTGTGTTCAAAACGTGATGCGCCCGCTGTTACCACTATTTTCCAACGCCCTGTGGGCATTTCGGCTTTGGTGGGTACCCTGAAAACATACAAACCTTTGTCCGGTTTGTTATTTGTTTGACGGTGAACTAATTGATCGCGCGCATTATACACTTCAATAACAGCAGGATAATTGCCGGGCAAGTCCGTATTCATTGACTGCAACATAAAAGCCGTATGAATGGTATCCCCGGGACGATAGACTCCCCTTTCGGTGTAAATATATCCTTTCATACCCTCTTGCAACTGTTTGCCAGAAACATCAAATCTGTTTAATGACAGTGCAGAGCCACCTTCCATGCCTACATAGGCAAACTGTTCTTGATAGCTTGCGACGGCTACAAAGGGCTTAATCAAATCAGCCGTCAGGGCAATACTTCCATCTGAAGCTGTTTGGCCTGAGGCAATTATTTGCTGCTGGTAATCATAAAGTTGCACTTGAACACCGGCAGCAGGTTTTGCTGTTTCCAGGTTGGTGGCATAAAACACAAACTCATTGGAGGCCAAGTCTTTGTTTTTAACAATCAGGCCGAGGTTAGATGCCATCACATTGCGACTAACAAACCGTTCGTTGTAATAATAGGAGTTATGACAAGGATTATCTCGCTCGCGCCAGCTAAAACCCGGAGGATAATAGTAATCAGGGTCGTACCAGGAAGAACCTGACCAATTGGCCATATCTTTTGCAGTAACCCCATCACGAGAAGTATTTTCAGCAAGCTGGTTTTCTTCCTGTTCGCAGGCAACAAGGGCATCTTGTTTGGTAAAACTTAAATAAACCCTGAAAAGGGAGCCTTCCTTGTCCTTAATAAGTTCGTCCAGGTCGATACTGTAATTGTTCCAATCGTTGAGATTGCGCCCTTTGTCGGCGTCCAGGCGAAGGTGTTTACGGGCTATCAACCTGCCGGTGGATTTCAGGTTTCTACTGCCCTCAAGGGTGTTTGATTGCAAAAATTGCAGCATATTGTCCGCGAAAATTTGCACCACTTGCACATCAACCGCTTTCAGCCCAATGGCTTGAAAAGGCAGTTTTCGGTTGTTGTTCCCGACCATGATCACCCCTTTGCCGCTAAAACGCACTTCAGGTGGTGGCAGGTCAAAATTGAGCTGGCTACGGTAATCACTCTTTAGCTTTTTTCCTTCGGAATTCTCCAGGCCGGCAGCCACGAGCAACTCGAATGACCCGCTGAGGCGCTCATCCGGAAAAAGTGTGGCTAGATTGCGCTCTGTTTTTATAGTAAATGATTTACCTTCAACTGAAAACAAGCCCGACTTGCTTTGTGCGCTGCTGATTAAATCCGAAAACTGAATGATGACAGCTTGATCAGGAAAATTGACTATTTGCACCCGTTCAACAGCGAAATGACCAGTTGAAGGTATATCCACTTCTATCGAACCTTTGCTAAGGCTTCCCATTGATGCCCCATCCCATTCAAATTGCAATTGCCTTTGAACGTCCAAACGCGAGATTTTATCAGATATTAATTTGTATTCCAATGGTTTATCTGTTCCTGCAATTTCAAAACCTATCTCCTCTTTACCAACCTTTAGCGAAAAGGATTTGCTTTCAATCTTTTCTACAGATTCCGAAAAACGGATCATAACCTCAAATAAATAGGCGGGATCGCCCCCACTTTCCTGGGGTGTCAGTCTGGGTTCACCAACTGAAAAACTGAGCGGCAAGGTTTTTACACTGAAATTGAAAACCTTTAACTTATCAGGAACTTCCAATAGTTTACCAAGGTGAAAACCAACCTTGATTTCCCGATCGCGGGGCCAATCGTTTTCAGGAACAAAGCTGAAACGGGTTTCGCTGTTGCGATAGGCTACTCCCTTTACAGGGGGGTCAAAGGCAAAGAGTGTTTTACTTACTTCATTTCCAGGCTCCACTGTTGGTAAGTGTGGAACGGTAGCAAGATCAACAACAATGGCTGCTTCGCCACTGACAAATCCCGTCGTAAAGCCTGCAATATAGGCTGTAAATTCTTCGGGATGACTCTTTTCCGGGGTTTGTTGGCAAGCACTTAGCAGCAATATAAAAGCCCATGCTGCAATAAGGTTAAGTTTAGGGAATTTCATAGGATTGTTTTTTTTGAACCGTTAAAGTTAAACAATTACATGAGATGTTATAGATCAGCCTTGGTCAACAGCAGACAGCCAACCCGAGGAGGCATTTTCGCGGTTATCAAACCGGGGGACAAATGGTTTTATATCAAGCAATGGGGATTCGTCCAGCATATCGGCCCCATGGAAATAAACAAGGTTGCCTTCAATCCTGACAAGTTCAACAATAGATATACCAATCGGATTGGGCCTTCGTGGGCTTCGAATGGAAAAAACGCCATGCAGTTTTTCATCCAAAAATGGCTTTTGCATCAATGGGGCCTTCCCTGATTTATGAAAATGATAGATCAAGATGATGTGGGAAAAGCCCGTCAGATCCGTTAGGCCTTCTGTGAACTCCTCACTGATTTCAGCCACAGCCAAAACGCTATTTTTTGCCATTGCAGCCTGAATAGGCATCCCCAAAGTTTCGGTATATTGTGTACGTATGATGCCAATGGGTTCGTAAGAGATGGGGTTCATACCTTATAATATTATAGATACAATGCAGTTCTTGGTTCATTGATTTCAATAATCAAACACCCTTTATTCACCAAGCGCACGCCTGTATAGTTGGATTGTGTTCTCAATGCCATAGTACAATGCTTCGCTAACCAATGCATGCCCGATGGAAACTTCAAGCAAACCGGGAATATTTTTGGCAAAGTATTGCAGGTTCTGCAAACTCAGGTCGTGGCCGGCATTCAATCCGATTCCAAGTTTTTGGGCTTCTTCGGCGGCTTTTACAAACGGCCTGATGGCTTTTTCAGGATTCATTGGGTATTCAGCCGCATAGCTTTCGGTATAAAGCTCAACACGATCAGTACCGGTGTCAAGGGCATGGCGAATCATTTCAGGATTAGGGTCCACAAAAATCGATACCCGTATATGGGCTTCATGAAAAGTACGAATGGCACGCTTCAGGAAATCCTTGTGTGTTTTAGTGTCCCAGCCATGATCAGAAGTAAGCTGTCCGGGATGATCGGGGACCAAGGTAACCTGATCTGCCTTGTTTGCTAGAACCAATTGAATAAATTCAGGCGTGGGATTGCCTTCAATGTTAAACTCTGTTTTAACCAGCGGGCGCAGCAGCTCCACATCCTTAAAGGTTATATGTCGCTGGTCGGGCCGGGGATGCACCGTAATGCCTTGTGCACCATAGCGTTCGCAATCAATAGCAAATTTCTGCACATCCGGCATATTTCCTCCACGTGCATTGCGCAAAGTGGCAATTTTATTTATGTTTACACTCAAACGTGTCATAGTATCTGATTTGTAGCAAAATTACTAATTTGCACCCGCATTTATCATAAAAATAAAGGAGAATATGCGGGTAGTTATTCAACGTGTAAGCAGGGCTTCGGTAAGCATTGAAAACCAGCTCAAGGCGTCCATTGGCATGGGGATGCTGGTATTATTGGGAATTGAAGAAAACGACAATGAGGAAGATATCGAATGGATATGTGGCAAACTTAGCCGTTTGCGTGTTTTCCCGGACGAAAATGGTGTGATGAACCTCGACATTGTGGCTGTACAGGGCGATTTTCTGGTTGTTAGCCAGTTTACCTTGCATGCAAGCACGCGCAAAGGAAACCGCCCCAGCTATATCAAGGCTGCCAGGCCCGAAACGGCTGTTCCTTTGTATGAAAGTTTTATAGAAACATTGGCCAAGGCTACGGGCCGGGCTGTTGAAACCGGCGAATTTGGTGCCATGATGCAGGTAGAGCTGGTAAATGATGGCCCTGTGACCATCATTATCGACAGCAAGCTGCGAGAATAAACTATCGATTAATTACTTTGTAGGTTTTGCGGATACCATCTTGCGTTATGGCGATTAGGTACAATCCCTGCATAGGAAGATTCAGTGACAATTTGTTTTGGTCTGTTACAAAAGCATCTATAAGCAACCCTTGACCATTGAACAGGTTGATAGATGACTTGCTTTGACTGTTCAATTCTATCCAAACCTTGCCATGCGATGGGTTTGGGCCAATACGTATATCCGTTGCATTTGAGGTCAAGTCATCTGATCCTGTTATCAAACCATCCAAATCATACTGACTGAAAAACCGCCAAATCTCCTCACTGGCACTAAAATCCATATTGGTGATATTGATGTTTACAGGTGCTCCCGGCCAGGAGTGACCTCCGCCCAAAATCTTGTAGTGCTCTACCACACTGCCATTGTCACCATAGGGATACAGATAATGCTCGGCTGTGCAACCATCGTCCGGATCTGTATCAGGAACTTCCGTAATAATTGGGGTGGTTGCACAATTGTTGTGGCCTACCCAGAAATCAAGCACTGTTTGAACCGGAACAAAAAGGGAATTTCCCTCATAAGGAACTGTACCATCAGCTGTTCCATGAATCTGCATGATGGGAACAGGCCGCTCCGGGCTACAGGTGTTGAGCTGTACCGAAGTATTTGAACCGGTTACTGATGCAATGGCTGCAATGCGGTCGCTCAGCGAACAGGCGAGGCTAAAACTCATAAAACCGCCATTGCTCATGCCGGTACTGAAAACCCGCTTCACATCGACGTTATAATCGGTTGACAGCGTATCAATTAAGGCGGATAAAAAGCCAACATCGTCCACATTGGAGGTCCCAAAAGTATTCCAATGCATGATATTGAAATTATCCGGCGTGCCATTGGGATGTACCACTAAAAAACCCGCGGTGTCAGCAACAGGCCTGAAATCGCCATACGCTTCCTGTTCGATATTGTTGGAGCCATACCCATGCAGGTTGATGACCAATGGGGCTGCTTCGGCTGGATTGTAGGAATTTGGGACATACAAACGGTACGTCCTGTTGAGCCCGTCGAATTCAAAACTGCCCGTTATGGTTTGTTGGGCATTTGTGACTGTTTGGCTGAATAAAAATACAAATACAAGGTATAATAAGTGTTTCATGTCTTTTTTGATTAGGGCGCTAAAGTACAAAAACCGATTGAGGGAAGCATAACCGATATTTTTTTAACAAAACACTAAGCTAAGGTGCAAGATAATAGAACCCTATGCTGAAAGTACTTCGCGCAACAGAAAAATGAAAGCATGCCCGGTAAACCCTATCCTGAAAAATTCATCTCGCATACCTGCCCCATCCTTCTGGAGAGGCACAGGCGCAAAACTTTGAACAGAAATAAAATAGATCTGATGTTTCGCACTTTGTGTAATAACCTGAAGATGAATGATAAAAAGTTAGCCAATTTTTGATAAAATACTGATAATCGGTATTATATATTTGTCCATATTCATTATTAGCTTGAATTCATTGATTACAAGGTTCTTGTTGTTTTTGTTGCCCCCATATCCGCCGTGGCGGATATGGGGGCTAAAACAGAAACTAAACCTATAAACCCCCACTTTTACCAGTATTATAGTCTTTATAAACAGACTGTTACTACAGTTCATATTTAATCAAATCTTCTGCGAAACGTCAGTAAAGCATATCAAAACCATGCCGTTCGCTTTCGCAAAAATCAGACGGATTTTCTCGTCGCCTATTCCCAATTGATAAAAAGTTATAGCGTACTAATCCCTCAGGCAACGGACAGAGAAGCCATGCCCCTTCCCGCCGACATAAACACCAATAGTCGACCCGCTTGCGTAGATGTTCCGCCCATATGCCGATGTGCTGCCTGGCAAGAACGACGATGAAGTCCATATATGCGTGTTGGTCACTATAGCAAGAAATACGCCAGTGGTGTTCCGGTAGCCACCCGGAAGAACTGAAAGGCCATAATCATCAGTGCCCCAATTACCGGGGTTATTAGGCCATCGTGGGTGCTCGGATGTGTTACAATCACCTGCCAAGGGGAATTTTCCTGCCTGCAGGATTTTAATTTGTTTCCATAGGTGACCCAATTCCGCCTATATAATCGGTCAAAACAGTCCATTCATCATTTGTTGCTACATGCCAGCCTGTTGGACAAAGCCCATTCCCATCAACTGTTGTGTACCATTTATATAAAGCCCCATAACTGTTTTTCCATGAAATGTCATTGTCATACCACACATAAGCGCCTGATGATAAATTTGTCCAGGTACTTGCGTCCGGAGCATGAGGGATTGGTGTGCCGTTGTTGTAAGTGGTTGTTTTCAGGTTTTCTTTCATCCAGCACTGGCCGCCAATCAGCACGGTATTGTAAACGTTGCCGTCAATATCTGTCACAGTTGGCATATCAGGACATGGCACACCTGTTGCATAATATTGAAATGTGTAAGTTTGATTTCCGTCAGGGGTATCCATGATAGTAAGGTCACCCAGCGTTGAGAATGCCGTGAATTTAAGCTCGTCACCAATGGCAAAAAGGAAATTGTTTAGCGCGCTTGTTGTTTTAAATTCCCCAACTCTGCTTGACAGATGTCCGGTGTACTCCAGCCTCAACATACCTGAACTAACAGCATTGGATGGGGCATTGAACATTTTAATAGTTTGGCTTTGCTGATCTGCTTGTACAGTTAAGAAATAGACACTTTCGCTGCCAGGGTAAAAGGTGAAGGAATGGCTGCCCTGCTCCAGCTGAAATTCCTTTTTGATCAACTCCCTTCCAATAAGGTCGCTGATAGTGATCAGGATATTTTCTCTTTCAAGCAAATAGATGCTTGTTTTCGTTTTGCCCTCTATGGGGTTGGGGTAGTTTTGTGAAAGAGAAAAAGTTGTTTTACTTAAGGAGCTGGTTTCAAACGTACCGGTGATATAGTCCAATAGCAAAACGGTATCGGGTGCATAAAGCGTGGTGTCTCCGCCCTGGGTCAGGTTCTCAATCAGAATGCTGTCCAAAGGTACATACTGGCCAATGTTGGCAGCGGTGAAGGTCAATTCCAGCGTTGGTCGCTGTGCATAGGAGCCAATGATCATGCCGATCATCAACAAAACAAGTACAATTTTTGTTTTCATACTTCGTGTTTTTTGTTTTTAATTTGGTTATTATGTTGGGTAAAGAGCGTATAAACGCCAAATTGTGTCCGTTTTCATACTGTTTTTATCTCCCATCTTCTTGGTCTTTAGAGTTTCACGGCCTAAAGGTAAACAACATAAGCATTAAATTATGAGGCTTATCAAGTTTTTATGGTTTTATTAATAAAAAAAAAGAGCGTCCGTTTGCTGGCGGGGGAACTTCTTATTGCGCAACTGTTTTTACCTGCTTTTTCCCGTTTAAGATTTTCGCCATAAGGCCAACGGCAAATCCTGCTACTGTCCAGACTGGAATGCCGATTAATATTATTCTTTGAGAAATCCATTCACCGTCAATGAGCTGGATCACAAGGGCCATAAAAGCAGTCATGAAAACATACATAAAAAGCCCCCACAGAAGCCCAAATAACCACCATTTAAATTCAGGCACTTCTAAATTCAAAGGTTTTGAAAATTTGACTTTCTGGTTTTCAAGCCATTTTGATTTCCATTTGTCTTTGAACCAATACCAAATTGGAAATGTAAGTCCAAGCAAAATATAACTTGTTAAGTTCGTCAAACAAGGGATTATATTGCCGCAGTTATCACAATATAACCCAAACCAATTCCGGAGAGCCGTATTATTTTGTTTGCTCCATTTAATTCCCGGGTGCACTGTCCCGCAATGCGGACACGGAATGAATGTTTTTTCTGCAAGGGACTTGGTTGAATTTCTTTCAATGAGTATCACTTTTGGAATGCGTTGTCCGAGTACCAGTTCGTTAAATGCAAGTCCGGGATTGGTGATCCAATGCAACATGAAGGGATGTTTACTGCTATAAACTTTAAACTTCGTTCTGTCGTAATTCATAGGTCATTGTTTTGGTTTTTTGATTGTGAGGTATAGGATTGCAGTTAAACCAAACAGCCAATTTCGAAATTCACCTAAGTTGCTTATACAACGTATGTTTTCATCAATCTATCCTGTTTATTAATTGTGATTTTGCCAATATTCTATGTATCGACCCGGAAAATTCAAATTCACAAACTACATCAACTTCAATGTGGGGCCCCACTTAGGCCCGCCAGTAACAACCCCCTCCAATATATAATCCGTGTCATTTCTAATCTCATTGTATGGTGCCTCCCAAATTTCGTTGTCTTTAATGACATACTGCTTTTTTAATGTAATGGAGCTTGAAATGGGCATACTG
>JAGYLH010000024.1 GCA_018400955.1 Bacteroidales bacterium | reverse complement strand
TGAAAACCCCAGGCACGGTGCCGTTCAGTAAATTGGCTGCCAAAGGCAGGGGAAGAGAAGGTTTCGCTAAACTGGCTAATGGCATACTGGCTGTTGATGGCATCCAGCGAGGCCAATCCGAAAGATAAAATTCCGTCCCTGTTGACATATGGTTTCGATTGCTCCATTTGCTGCATAGCCTGCTCAGTCAGCTTGATTTTTAGCACGCCTGCTTCCCAGGCATCAGCCTGCAAACTCTTTAAGTCAACGGGTGGACGTTCGCCCTTATTTACCGTATATGTCTGTTGGGCTTTCACTGAAAAAATAAATGAAAAACCAAAAAAGATGCCAATGAAAAAGGCTGTCCGTAGGGATGGATTAAACATAATGGTATATTTTTAAGTTGTTTTTTTACGTTATAGAACCATATCAAATACAGTTCATCAACTAAATTGTTCAATTTTTCGTTTTGAATCAGGCCACTAAATTACGAAAACAGATTTGTTTGTTAAATAAGGTATTTATAATTTTGTAAAGCTATTTAATGCAAAACTATAAATCCATAGAAGAACGAGCCGTTTTCGACCTTTTCGCATCCCTGTTGCCTGATTTCCCTAAAGGGCAACGGATACAAAGAGAGTCGCCTGATTTTGTCGTCCGCCAAAACAACCGGCGTTCAACAGGTATCGAATTAACCAAAATCATACTCCAAAAAGCCTCCAATAGATTGACAATCGACGATTTGCAGCAAGTAATCGACCGCAAAAACAACAAGCTTCCGCTCTACCAAACCACCAAAATTGATTTGCATTGGTTGGTATTGCTAATTGGTTTCGATCCATTGTCAACGAGTGCCATGCCCGCACAAACCGCACTCAACCACGCCTACCTGAGCGGTTTTGATAAGGTTTTCCTTTTTGACCTGAACCGAAAAGCAATTCACGAATTGCATCTATTATCCTGATTTAGTATCTTTTAATCAGGCTTACGAGATAAGAGCATGTATATTCCCTTAAACAATTTACGATTATTTACGTAGGCCGCTCGCCTGACAGCTACCCTACATTTGCCTTTGAAAACAATGCCTAAAGCAAAGTTTGCAGGCTGACAAGGCGGAAGCATGAAGTGGCAAATCCGGATTGACACTTCCTAAACCACATTTGCAAGCCGAATACCGGAACCAAAAAAAATAATAATGGCGTTCCGATTTGTTTTCAGGTTTTTAAAAATGCGGAGGCCGAAAAGCATAAAGAGTAGGCAATTAATCAAACACCAATTAGTATGAAAAAGTTTGCAGTTTTAATCGTAATCGCACTGTTTGGCTTGGGTATAACCACAGCAACAGCACAGTTCGAAAAAGGTCAGATCGACCTCAATATCGGTGCAGGGCTTGGCGCCTCATTTGGCACAGGATCAGGTTCATTGCCACCACTTTCACTTTCGCTCGATTATGGTATTAACGACAATATCAGCCTGGGTGCCTATGCCGGATATTATGGTACCACCTTTGCATCCATCGGCAGCGACTGGACCTACACCTATATTTTATTTGGTGCACGTGGTGCCTATCACCATCAGTTTGTTGAATCGCTCGACACCTATGCCGGTGCTTTGTTAGGATACAACATGGCTTCAGTTGATTACGGCGCAGCAGCTCCAGCCATTACACCCAATATTGGGGGCGTCATTTATGCCGGTTTCGTGGGTGCCCGTTACCATTTTGGCAACAGCTTTGGTCTTTTCGGCGAAGTAGGCTATGGCATTTCTACCTCACTTTAGGGGTAACTTTGAAGTTATAATTTATGGTTAAGGAATAACTTCTGTTAGCCGGCTCTTAAGGGGTCGGCTTTTTTGTCTAAGCCGAAGAAAAAACGAATCTAATCAACGTTTTTCTAAAGATCACCGAACAAAACACCTAACGCTGAACGCTAAACCTCTGACTCAAGACTCATGTTTCAAGACTCCCACACAAGCCTCCCACAACTTAATCGCTTCTACAGCCTGTTTTACATCGTGCGCGCGCAGAATCATTGCGCCCCTTTCCAATGCCAGCATATGCAGGGCGGTGGTGCCGTTGAGGGCCTCATCGGAAGTTATTCCCAAAACTTTATTGATCATCGATTTGCGTGAGATACCGGCCAGTACGGGAAAACCAAATTGCTGAAAATCAGCTAATTTTCGCAAGATTAAATAATTGGCCTCAAGCGTTTTACCAAATCCAAAACCGGGATCAATAATAAGCTGATGGCCGCCTTTGGCATGTAAGGTTTTTATGCGTTCTTCAAAATACGCCAGCAAAACTTCCATAATTTGCATGCCGATGGGATTTTGCATCATCGCACCCGGTTTGGTGGTGGTGTGCATCAACACATAAGGCACATTGGCCTGCCCGATAAAGTCGAACATGCCTTTGTCAAAAGTGCCTCCTGAAATATCATTGACCATAAATGCCCCTGCTTCTGTGGCTGCATTTGCTATTTCTGCACGATAAGTATCTACCGAAAACAAGGCATGCGGGAAATGTTTGACAAGCAATTCTAAATTTGGGATCAAGCGATTATATTCTTCCTGTGACGTAATTTCGGTTGCGCCCGGCCGGGTTGACATAGCCCCAATATCAATAAGGGTGGCCCCTTCAGATAACATTAAGCCGGTCCGTTCAATAAAATCCGATGGCTTTTGGTACCTGCCGCCATCATAAAAGGAATCAGGCGTAATGTTTAAAATGCCCATTACCAGTGGACTTGCAATGTTCAGGCTTCTGCCTTGAAAATTGAAACGCATAGTTTTTGAAAAAGCAGTATTTTTATCGCTTGTTTGATCGCTGTTCATCGGGGGTCATTCAGTTAAACTCGGGCAAAATTAAGCAATTGACAATTAAAAATATATGAGCGACCCTACATTGCTGCAATACAAGCAGGTGATTGAACAATGCCTCCAGGTTTTCGAAGCCAAGATGAAAGATTATGGTCCGGCCTGGCGCATTTTGCGCACTTCATCGCTTACTGATCAAATCTATATTAAAGCCAACCGCATCAGGAGCATTCAGACGAAAAACCAAAAAATGGTGGATGAAGGCATCGAAGATGAATTTGTTGGCATTATAAACTATGCCGCAATGGCAATCATTCAGTTGGAAAAGGGTGCTGCTGACAAGCCTGATATGGACGCAAAGCAAGCCTTGCAACTTTTTGAGCAAACATTGGGGCAGGCTTATGAACTGATGCAGCGCAAAAATCATGATTACGATGAAGCATGGCGCAATATGCGCGTAAGTTCACTTACTGATATTATTTTGATGAAATTGTTACGCGTTAAGCAAATTGAAGACAATCAAGGAAACACAATCATGTCGGAAGGCATCGATGCCAACTTTTTCGATATAATCAATTATGCTGTTTTTGCTATGATTTTACTTACTCAGCCAATAAAAAAATCCTAAAGAATAATTATGACCATCCTCAGAAACCTAAGCAGGTATATTGCTGCCATCGTTTTTATTTTTTCTGCCATCGTAAAAGGGGTCGATCCGCTTGGAACAGCTTATCGCCTCGAAGATTACTTTATTGCATACGGCACCGAATGGGCCTCCTCGCTGAGTCTTCTGATGTCGATCGGCTTGTCGTCCCTCGAATTTATAATCGGTTTTGCTTTGCTTTTTAACCTTAGGATGCGCTACACTTCCTGGGCTTTGCTGCTGATTATGTCGTTTTTTACCATACTTACCTTATTTGATGCCATTTACGAGCCTGTCAGCGATTGTGGCTGTTTTGGCGATGCCATAAAACTAACCAATTGGGAAACCTTTTACAAGAATATCGCGCTTATGGTATTCACCATCATTGTGTTTGTGCAGCGCGACAAGTTTAGTCCAATTTTAGGGATTCCGCGGCAAAACCTGCTCCTTGGGCTGGCATTGTCACTGTTTTTCTGGTTCAGTATTCACAACTACAGGCACTTACCCATGCTTGATTTCCGGGCCTGGAAAGTGGGCAACAAATTGGCCGATGATGAGGAAGTGGATATGGAAGTGTACCTTAAATACCGCAATATGGAAACAGGTGAAGAAAAGGAATACCTGTCGCCCAATTACCCCTGGAACGATTCGGTGTGGATGAGCCAATGGGAATTTGTTGACCAAAGGGTTGTTACCCTCGGCGAAGAGATGGATCATGGACTGTATGCCGAAGATGAATTTGGCACGGACCAAACTGATTACATACTTGGATATGAGGATTATATTGCTCTTGGAGTTGTTTATGATTTCAACAATGCCAAACATAAAGCCCTGCAAAGCCTTTTCAGCCTGACACATGATTTTGATGACAACAACATTCCCTTAATAATCCTCACCAGCAGTTTGCCCGAAGAAGTTTCCGAATTCAGGAAGCAATATGGATTTGAGCATGAAGTGCTTTTTGCTGATGCTGTTAGCCTTAAAACCATCATAAGGGCCAATCCAGGTTTGGTTTTGCTGCGGGCCGGGACTGTTGAAGGCAAATGGCACTGGAGGGATTTGCCCCAAGGTGAAAAACTTGATTTTTGGCTGCAAAACCTGCGCGATTAAAAGCTTGTTTGAAATGAACCACTAAATCCAAACTATAAAATCAATGGCAAATTTTATCTCAAAACGTCTGACTTACGGTTTGTTGGTACTCTTTGGGGTGATAACCATTGTTTTTCTGTTGTTTACCATTCTTCCGGGCGATCCTGCGCGTATGATGCTTGGTCAAAGGGCCGATATCAGTTCCGTTGAAGCGATTCAAAAGGACTTGGGACTGGACAAGTCACCACCGCTGCAATATTTGAAATTTCTCAATGACCTGTCATTTTTGTCAGTGCATCATATGACAGATGCCGCCAGCTATTGGTATTTCGACCCCGTCAATTACGGTAAACCCATTTCCCTGATCAGTATAAAAGAAACAGCATTGGTGCTTAAAAAACCCTATCTGAGGCGTTCCTACCAAAGCAAGCGCGAGGTAACCGATATATTGGCCAAGGCGTTTCCAAACACCTTGATTCTTGCAGGTTCGGCCATTGGATTTGCTTTGGTTGTGGGGGTGTTAATCGGCGTTTTTGTTGCCGTAATAAACAAAAAATGGCTCAACAAAGCCGTACTCGTCATCACTGTTTTTGGCATGTCGCTGCCTTCATTTTTTGCCGCCATCCTGATGGCCTGGATTTTTGCCTTTCTACTGGCCGATTTCACTGGCCTGAGCATGTTTGGCAGCCTGTATTCGGTGGATGATTACGGAAGGGGCGAATACCTCGACCTTAAAAACCTTATTCTTCCTGCTTTTACATTGGGCATAAGGCCTTTGGCAATCGTTACCGAGCTCACACGCACTTCCCTGCTTGAAGTAATGAGCCAGGATTATATCCGCACAGCTTATGCCAAAGGATTAAAACCATGGCGTGTAATCGGGCTTCATGCTTTGCGCAATGCCATGAATCCTGTTCTTACGGCCATATCCGGCTGGTTTGCTTCGCTGATGGCCGGTGCTGTTTTTGTGGAATATGTTTTTGACTGGAAAGGCATTGGTGTAGTGATTGTTGATGCACTCGAAAAGTACGACTTACCTGTAATTATGGGTGCTGTATTATTAATCGCTGTTAACTTGATTTTTATTAATATATTTGTCGATATACTTTATGGGGTTCTTGATCCCAGGGTACGAATCGCTTAGTATCTAAACTTTATAAAACAAATGTTATGCGTAGAAAAATTGTCGCAGGAAACTGGAAAATGAACCTGAATTTCCAGGAAGCAGAGGAATTGATCGAAGACCTCTTGGAGCTCCTTGCTGAGGAAGAAGAACTGAAAACAGAAGTGGTTGTTTGTCCGCCTTATCCTTACCTGGAGCTCACCACCGACTTTTCCGAAGAAAAACTATTTCATGTAGGTGCCCAAAACCTCAGTGCATTCGATGCCGGAGCCTATACGGGCGAAATATCAGCATCCATGCTGGCGTCAATGGACGTAACCCATTGCATTATAGGGCACAGCGAGCGTCGTAAGTATTTTAATGAAGATGACCAGATGCTCACAGCCAAAGTTAACCAGGCACTTGCCCATGATATCACCCCGATATTTTGTGTTGGTGAACTGCTTCCCGAACGTGAAGCCGGTGAACACTTCAAAACAGTAAGGTGGCAGGTACGTCATGGACTGTTCCACCTGGATACAGCCGAATTCAGCAAGGTAGTAATTGCTTATGAACCAGTTTGGGCCATCGGAACAGGCGTTACTGCCAGTCCTGCACAAGCAGCCGAAATGCATGCCTACATCCGCACCCTCATTGATGAGCGCTATGGTCCTGAAATGGCAGAAAAAACATCCATTCTTTATGGCGGAAGCTGTAATGCCAAAAATGCCACCGAATTGTTCGCGCAGCCAGGTATCGACGGCGGATTAATCGGAGGGGCTTCACTGCTTGCCGAAGAATTTGTTTCCATCTGTAAGCAAGCCCAAACAGCTTAAATGCATCATTTCGAGCTCCGTTTTTCACATGCAGGCGATACAGCAACCAATGAGTTGCTTATCGCCTTGCTTGCTGATGCAGGTTGCAACAGCTTTATGGAAGAAGCCGACAAGCTGTTGGCTTATATGGAGGCTGAATCAATTGATGACAGCGCCTTTGCAGAGATTGTTTCTGCTCACAGGCTGGATAAGATAAAATACCTTGGGCACGAGGCTTTGCCCGAAAAAAACTGGAATGCCCTGTGGGAATCTGCCTATGAACCTGTGCTTATTGACAATCAATGTTTGATTCGCGCACCATTTCATCCCGCCATTGAAGGCATCGAACATGATATTGTGATTATGCCGCGTATGTCGTTTGGCACAGCCCATCACGAGACCACAGCCTTGATGATTAGCCTCTTGCTTGAACAGGAGCTGGCCGGTAAGGCAGTCCTCGATATGGGGTGTGGTACAGCTGTTCTGGCTATCCTGGCCCGCCGAATGGGCGCTTCGCCTGTTTTGGCCGTTGACAATGATGAATGGGCCTATAACAACGCCTGCGACAACGTAGAGTTGAACAATACAGCTGATATAAAAGTTGAATTTGGGGATGTTTCTATACTTGGTAAAAGAAAATTTAATCTGATGATTGCCAACATCAACCGCAATGTGTTGCTTGCCGATATGCATCCCTATGCCCAGACCATGTATGCCGGCGGTTTGCTCATGCTTAGCGGGTTTTATTTTTCCGATCTTGAGATGATCAAACAAAAAGCATCTGAAATGGGTTTTGATTTTGTCTTGAGTAAATCGAAAAATGGTTGGACTGCTGCCATCTTCAGCTTTGGAAACGCTTAAACATTTTCCTGCTTATGCCTTTGAATGGAACAAAACATTTTCTACAACTGCTGACTTGTTTCCCCTTGTTGTTAGTTTTGTTTGTGTTTGCAGCCATTGGGGCATTGAAAGCGCAGGAGGAAGTCAAATTTTCCCAAAATTCGGAGCTTTTCATCAATGAAATAAGTGAGAAACTTCAGCAGACAAGCAACAGAAATCAACTCAATCAGGCTAAGGACCTCATGAATAAATTGGTGCCTGTTTGGAACCAGGGAAGGTTTAATAAAGCCGAGAAGGATGGAATCAAAATGTTGGCGACATTGATTTTCGAACAAAAGCTGCGGCCTTTTCCTTATTTATATGATTTTATGGTTCTGGTTAACCATTTTGCCAAATCGCGCCAATTGCCTGCCAGCATTACATCCTGGAACAACCATGCCATTGCCTTGCTCCAGGCAGGTGAAAACAGAAAATTTTCGGAGATTGTTTCCTTTACAATAAACCTGCTCGAAAAGGAAGAGCTGAGCAAGCGGGGTGGCATGACCTGGTTTGCCAGGGATGCGCGCTATGCTTTTGAGGCCGACACCTTATTTAAAGTCCGGTTTGAAAAACTCAATCTCGTTTGTGCTTCGGCGAGGGACAGCAGCACCATACACCAAACAACAGGCATATATATCCCCGCGTTAAACGACTGGCAGGGGCAGGGCGGACAGCTTTTCTGGTGGCGCTTTAATATGGATGAAGATGCTGTAAATATAAGTTTTCAGAACTACAGTATAAGTTTAAATGATTCAGAGTACACTGCTGACTCAGTAATTTTTAGAAATACAGATTATTTTAAAATCCCCTTATTGGGAAGCCTGCATGAAAAAGTTTTTTCAAGCCCACCCAGCAGCCGCACCTCCTATCCACGCTTTCGTTCCTATTTTAAGAAACACAGGCTCAATGATATTTTTCAAGGAATCAATTTCGAAGGGGGCATCAGCATGGAAGGGGGTAATTTTATAGGTTCGGGTGATGCTAACACATTGGCATTAATTGAGTTTGATTATGACGGCCAGCTGGCAGCCAAAATTCAATCGCAGGCCATCGTTATCACAAAAGAAAGATTGGTGGCCGAGCGGGCCACAGCTTCTTTTTATTTCGAAAATGATTCACTCTATCATCCCGGGTTGCGTCTGCAATATACCAACAACAACAGAAATCTGGTTCTTTCCAGGTCAGAGCGTGGCATTGCCGATGCACCGTTTTTTGCCTTTTACCACAAACTGAATCTTTATGTGGAAGCAATGTATTGGCAAATTGACAGTTCGGAGGTCAGCTTTTGGCGCCTTGAAGGCCCTGGAAATAAAAGCTATGCCAAATTCGAATCCATCAATTATTTTTTCGAGCCTGCATTTCGCCAACTACAAGGTATTGATGAGCTCCACCCGATGTTTGTGCTACAAGACTACATCAAACAGTTTCATTATATAGAGAATATTCGGATTGCCGATCTGGCCTACTTTATGCGAAAACCCGAAGAACAAGTTGTAGCACAAATTCTCAGTCTGGCTTCAAAAGGCTATGTAGTGTACAATGGCATCAACAGAACAGCCACGCTAACTGATCGTTTTTACCATACATTAGGTGCCAGGGCAGGCACAGAGGATTTTGACAAGATCGACATTGAATCAAACACAAAAGGGCGCTTACCAAATGCTGTTCTAAACCTTGAAACATTTGGTTTACAAATAAATGGTGTAGAAGAAGTTGAACTAAGCGAGCTGCGCAAGGTGAAGGTTTTCCCTGAAGGCGGCACCCTGCAAGTAAATAAAAACCGTGATATCAATTTTTCTGGACTCGTAGCAGCGGGTTTGTTCAGGTTTTATTCACACGAAAGTAACTTCATTTACGACTCTTTCCTCTTGCGCATGACGCATGTCGATTCGATGGTGTTTTTTGTGCCTGACCGTAAAATTCCGCCTGATGCACCCCGCAAGCGCTTTATAAAGGTTAGCAATGTCCTTTCTGATCTGAACGGCACACTTTTTATTGACGACCCAACCAATAAATCCGGACTTAAACGCAAGCCTTTATTCCCTGTTTTTGAAAGTATGGATGAGTCCTATGTTTATTTTGATAGACCAAATATTCAATCAGGCACTTTGGACCGTGAAAGATTCTATTTTGTTGCTGATCCTTTTATTATTGACAGTCTGGATGATACAAACACGCATTTGTGGCAGTTTGAGGGTTACCTGGCTTCTGCCGGCATCTTTCCCGGTTTCAGGGAGCCATTGCTGGTGATGGAGGATTATTCGCTCGGTTTTGATCACAGCGTTCCGCTTGACGGTTATGGGATGTATGGAGACAAAGCGACTTATTTCGATAAAATCCATCTTTCCGATCTGGGGTTTTATGGAGAAGGGCGTATTGAATACCTCACAACCAACTCCCAGTCTGAAAAATATACTTTTTACCCCGATTCGGTTGCAGCACGGCTAAGGGATTACACCATGACCGGGCAGATTGCTGCGGTTGAATTCCCTGATGCAATAGGTGAAGGCCTCGACATGCTGTGGCTATCCGACACCAACAATATGTATATTACTACATTGGAGAAGCCATTGCAAGTTTTCGAGGAAGCTCAGTTCACCGGCGAAGCAGAGGTGTCCCCAAAAGGAATGGACGCAAAAGGTGTTTTACTTTTTGGTGATGGCGAGTTAAAATCGGACTGGTTCAACTTCGAGAATAGGTCATTGCTGGCCGATACTGCTGATTTTCGCTTGCTGACTGCCGAAAGCAAACAGGATGCTTTTCTGGCTTCGAGATACCTCGCTTCTCTTGATTTTAATGGCCGCCAAGGTATCTTCAATCATATCGATAACCTAAGTGAGCTCTCTTTTCCTTTCAATCAGTTTATCTGCACGCTCGACGAGGCCATTTGGGAAATGGATGGCGATCTCGTAAAACTGAACAACAACAGAATTCGTGATAATTACGGACTCGACACTCTCAATTACAACCAATTAATAGATATAGACTTGAGTGGCTCTGAATTTACATCGACTCATCCCGAACAGGAAGCTTTGTCATTTTTTAGCCTGACGGCTGAATATGATATGCGTAGTTATGCTATCATGGCCAAAGATGTAAAAATTATCCGCTTGGCGGATGCAGCTGTTTTTCCTATAGATGGATTGATAACTATATCTGAAAACGCAAGGATTGAGCCGCTGCAAAATGCTGTTGTTATCGCTGATACGCTCACAAGGTTTCATCAGATAAACGCTTCCAGTATAAACATTGTCAGTAAGAACAACTTTAATGGCTATGGTTATTACGATTTTATTGATGGTGAAAAGAACAAACAAACCATCGCCTTAAGCTCCATAAAGGTTGAGGACAATCGCACCATGGCCGCTGGCGAAATCGTTGAGTCAGCCAACTTTTTACTTAATCCGTATTTCGGCTTTATGGGTACTGTAGAGCTGCTTTCCGATCGCAAAGAACTGGAGTTTAGTGGAGGATACAGGCTTGTTAATGAATGTCTTGCTGATAACCAAACCTGGACAGCATTTACTTCGCTTATCGATCCGCTCAATATTAAAATGCCCATACAAAAGGAAAGTGTGGATTTGTCAGGCATGCGCTTGTTTACCGGTCTTTACCACAACCGCGATACTGATGCCATTTACTCAGTTTTGCAACAATTTAAGCGCAGTGCAACCGACTATGAGATGTTTAGTCCGGAAGGCTATATATGGTTCAACCCGGATAATAAATCATTTGAAGTGGTGCACGAAAAAGAAGGCCGCAAGCAGGTGATGCAAAAACTGAGCACCACGCGCTGCATCAGTAGCGGAAATGGCATCTTCGATCTCGGCCTGACCCTGCCATTTGTTGATATGCTAATGGCAGGCAACTTCGAACATCGCCTGATTCCGGATTCGACCTATCTTGATGTAGCATTATCGCTGGAGTTCCCGTTTGACAAAGATTTAATGAACATCTTTGGTGATAGCCTGGTCGTAAGCCAAACAGCGGGTTTGAACCTAAGCAGAAGCAACTACTTTGCAGCCCTGTCAAACCTGATACCTCATGCAGAAACAGATCGCATGCGCACTGATGTTGCTCTATATGGGGCGCCTCGTACAGTTCCAACACCCTTTGATCGACGCTTGACAATGGTTGACCTGCGCATGCGTTGGAACCCTGAAACCCGCTCATTCATTACAAACAACCCCATTGGGATAAGCAATTTGAACAAAAACCAAGTCAATAAATATGTAACTGGTTTTGTCGAGATTGAAAAAGTAAGAAACCGCCATGGGTTTTCCATGTATTTCCAGATTGGCAATGGGCAGTGGTACTTTTTCACCTACAACAACGGTATCATGCAGGCACTGTCGTCTTCAAACGAGTTTAATACGGCATTTCTGGCGCTTGATCAGCCCCAGCGTAGCTCCGAAAACAAGGAAACCAATGAAAGCTATGAATATGTTATTTCGACACGCAGACGGGTTACTGATTTTATTCGCAAAATGCAAAGTATTAATTTTTAACGAAAACAACACATTATGAATATATTTGATATCGTACTGCCTGTTTTGGCTGCATATTTGCTTGGTTCCATCCCAACTGCTGTTTGGGTTGGGAAATTTTTCTATGGCGTTGATGTGCGTTCGCAAGGTTCTGGAAATGCAGGTGCTACCAACACCATACGCGTTTTAGGGCTAAAGGCAGGCATTCCTGTTTTGCTCATTGATGTTTTCAAGGGATATGCCGCCATCGCCATAGCACCCTGGCTTGTAACTGCCAATCTGAGCGAAGCAGGTCTGGCCTATGTATTGCTATTGGTTGCTGCAGCTGTTGTAATCGGCCATACATTTCCATTATTCGCCGGGTTCAGGGGGGGCAAAGGGGTAGCCACATTGCTTGGTGTAGGTTTTGGATTGTACCTGTGGGCAGCTTTGATTGCATTGGGTGTTTTTATTTTAGTCTTGAGTGTGTGGCGCTATGTTTCGCTGGCTAGTATTACAGCCGGGCTGAGCTTCCCGCTATCGGTTTTCTTTTTGTTTCCGCCGCCCAACTGGTTGTATTATATTCTGGCTATCGCTGTCGCGCTATTTTTGCCGCTTACACACCGCAAAAACATCATGCGATTGCTGCAAGGTACCGAATCAAAACTGAGCTTTCGCAAAAAATAAGCAAGCTGATACTTCCGCTGTTGCCTTTAATTGATATGTTTTGGTATCTTCATTAAGAAAATGTGAATAAAAAAACGATATTTGCAGTGAAAACCAACAATTGATTTGTTATTTTTACACAAATTATAAAAACCAATTGCGATTATGAAATTTATCGTATCCAGTTTAAAACTTCTGCGTAGCCTCCAGGCACTTAGCGGAGTGCTCAATTCAAGCAATACCCTCCCCATTCTTGATGACTTTTTGTTTGAGTTGCAAGAAAATGAATTAAAAATTACTGCTTCCGACCTGGAAACCACGATGACAGTAACCATTGTCCCCGAAATGGTTGAAGGCACAGGCAACCTGGCTATTCCGGCGCGCCTGCTACTCGATATCATGAAAACTTTCCCTGATATTCCGATCACCTTCGATATTAACAACGATTCGCTGGCAATTGAACTATTTGCCGGAGAAGGAAAATTCAAGCTATCAGGGCATAAAAGCGATGAGTTTCCGCAACTTCCCTCCAAGGAAAATGTTACCGAACTTAAACTCAGCTCCGAATTGCTTGTCAATGCCTTTGAAAAAACCATTTTTGCAACTGGAAATGATGAGCTAAGGCCTGTGATGTCTGGGGTATTATGCGATATGTCAGAAGACTATATGACTTTTGTGGCCACTGATGCCCACAAATTGGTCAGATACCGCCGTCTTGATGCTAAAACAGAAACAGCCGCTTCCTTTATTCTGCCGAAGAAGCCGATTACGCAACTTAAAAACTTGTTATCGGGCAAAGAGGACAATCCGGTTGAGATGGCTTTTAACCAAACGAATGCGTTCTTCCGTTTTGGGAATATCAGCATGGTTTGCCGCCTCATCGAAGGCAAATACCCTAACTATGAAGCTGTTATTCCAACACACAATCCAAACAAGTTGACAATCGACAGGCAATCGCTGCTGAATTCGATTAAACGTGTCGCCATTTTTGCAAACCAATCAACCCATCAGGTTCGTTTTAAGATAACCGGACAGGAATTGCAGCTTTCTGCTGAGGATCTTGACTATTCCAACGAAGGCAAGGAACGACTCACCTGCAACTACGAAGGGGATGATATGGAAATTGGATTCAACTCCAGGTTTTTTATCGAAATGCTGAACAACCTCGACCAAGACGAAATTAAGTTAGAGATGTCGGCACCAAACCGTGCCGGTATCCTTATCCCGGTAAGTAACGAAAACGAAAGCGAAGATATTTTGATGCTGGTGATGCCGGTGATGCTGAACCAGTAAGCCCTTGAATTGTTTGAATTGAACGGGCGGGGAGCAAAGCTCCCCGCCCGTATTTTATTTTAAGCATAATTATTCATTGTGCCCGTGAACCCCATTATTTGTATTAATATTTTTTCTTAAAAAAATATGTTGAATCTTTTGAACCAAAAGCATTGCTTTTTGTTGTAGATTTATAAGTTCATTCAAACCAAATCCCATTATGAAAAAGCCAGTTTTCGTGATGCCTGTCTTGGCCCTAATTGCATTGCTTCTCAGCATGCAATCATGCCAAACATCGCGTCAATCTAAATCAATTGAAAATGATGTGACCACCATTATGAAAGTGTATAATGATGCAGGTGATCACTTCAGCATCAGCCTCAAGCCGGGCAAACACCACAACTATCCTACTTTTGCTATCTGGATGGAGGATATGGAGACAAATCTAATTCAAACTGTTTTTGTCACCCAGTCCATTGCTTCGGGCTATTACCGTTATGGAGATGCAGGTGATGGGAAATGGCTAAAGGTTCCCGGTGAGGCGGTCAGGCCGGCAGCTTTGCCCTATTGGTTGAACCGCAAAGAAAATTTTGATGGTACAGTAGCCCATATTCCTACATCAGAAAAGCCATACCCTGATGCATATACTGGCGCTACACCGCCCGGGAAATCAATGATCAAGGTTTTTCCCGAAGATAAATTGCCCCAAAAGTTCAGGTTGTTACTGGAAGTAAACCAACCTTGGGACTGGAATGATTACTGGACAAATAACAAGTTCCCCGGAAATTCAAATTACCGTACCTCGGCACAGCCCTCACTTATTTATGCAGTGTCGATAGACAGAAGTGACAACCAAAATACTTACCACCTAAACCCCATAGGACATGGCCATTATGATGGTTCCAATGGTAAGTTGTACACCGATTTGACTTCCATTACTACTGCCTTGGAAATTTTTGAAAATATTATTGTTGAATTCAGGTAAGCCCAAACACATCATGAAAATTGTTCAATATTTTAAACCCTTATTCTTTATTGGTTCCCTGTTTTTAACTTTAGCCTTCAACACATTATATGGCCAAGGTGCCCGTATCGATGGAAAAGTGATTGATGCTACCAACAACGAACCACTTCCTTTTGCCAATGTATTGGTGAAGGGTACCAGTATTGGTGCCACCACCGATTTTGACGGTAAGTTTAGCATCACAGGGCTTGAGCCTGGTTTTATCACTCTGGAAGCCACGTATGTGGGCTATCGCAACCAATCTTCTGCAGAAATCTTGCTCAGCAATGTGAAACCTTCTTTTGTTGAAATCGCGATGCAATCAGCCGGGGTAGCGCTGGCAGAAGTGGAAGTGCGTGCCAACCCGTTTATGCGTACAGAGGAAAGTCCGCTCTCCATGCAGCGACTTGGTTTGTCAGAAATAGAGACAAACCCTGGAAGTAACCGTGATATTTCGCGCGTAATCCAATCTTTGCCAGGCGTTGGTGCCACACCGAGTTTTCGCAACGATATTATCATCAGGGGAGGAGGGCCCAGCGAAACCAGTTTTTACCTGGATGGTATCGAAATACCCACCATCAACCATTTTGCCACACAAGGGTCTTCAGGCGGCGCTGTTGGCATCCTGAACTGCAGACTTTATCAGCAGCGTTGATTTTTATTCCGGTGCTTTTCCTGCCAGCAGGGGAGATGCCCTGAGTGGTGTTTTTGAATTCGTACAAACCGAAGGCAATAAGGAACGTAACCGCTTTAGGGCCAGTGTAGGCGCTTCGGAGTTGAGCCTTACAGCTGATGGGCCAGTCGGCGAAAAATCAAGTTATATACTCTCAGTCCGCCGATCCTATCTCCAATTCCTTTTTGATGTAATCGGGCTGCCGTTCCTGCCTACTTTTAATGATTATCAGCTTAAATGGAAAACCAGATTCGATAAAAATAATGAGCTTACCATCGTGAGTATCGGAGCACTCGACCAGTTTAAACTGAACCTTGGGATAGAGAACCCAACAGAAGACCAGGAATATATCCTGACTTTTCTTCCCGTGAACGAACAATGGAGCTATGCCATAGGTGCTGTTTATAAGCATTTTAAACCCAACAGCTTTCAAACATTGGTTGTGAGCCGAAATATGCTAAACAATACCAGCTACAAATATCCAAACAATGACGAAAGCAGGCCACGCTCGCTTGATTATGTTTCGCGCGAAATAGAAAACAAAATCAGGTTTGAGAACAACATCCGCTTTGGCGATTACAAATTCGTTTATACACTTGGTTCAGAATTTGCCAAATATGAAAATACCACCTTGCAGCAGTTGTATGTGGGTAATGATCTCATTCAGATCGACTACAATTCGGCCCTCGACCTATTTAAATTTGCCGGATCTGCACAACTCAGCCGAACACTGCTCAACGAGCGACTGACGGTTTCAGCAGGTGTTCGCACCGATTTCAATACCTACTCAGCCTCCATGCTCAATCCATTGGATCAACTATCACCCCGAATTTCCACCTCTTATGTGCTGACTGAAAAATGGGCACTTACGGGAAGCATCGGCAGGTATTACCAATTACCGGCCTATACCACGCTGGGATTCAGAAACAATGCCGGTGATTTGGTTAATAAGGAAAATGAACTCAAATACATTGGGGCCAACCACTACAATGGCGGTTTGCAGTTTATTCCGCGTGAAGATGTATTTTTCTCGGTGGAGGTTTTCCGAAAGGATTATAACAATTATCCATTTTCGGTACGTGATTCCATCAGCCTGGCCAATGCAGGTGCCGATTTTGGCGTGCTAGGTGCCGAAGAGGTGACTTCAACAAGTACGGGCAGGGCATATGGCTTTGAAGTACTCAACCGCACCAAATTGCGCAATGGCTTCAATATGATTCTCACCTACACTTTTGTAAAAAGCGAGTTCTCGAACCGTGATGGCGAACTTATTCCCTCGAGCTGGGATTTCAGGAATATCCTGGTTTTAACAGCTACCAAAAGCTTTAAAAGAAACTGGATCGCTGGCCTGAAATGGCGCTTTGACGGCGGATTGCCCTATACGCCATACGATTTGGAGACTTCTGCACTTGTACCTGCCTGGGATGCGCTCGGTGGTCCTTATTTTGACTTCAACCGCCTAAATCAGGAAAGGTATTCGCCTTATCATCAACTTGACTTAAGGGTGGATAAAAAATATTTCTTTGATAAATGGTCGCTCATGCTTTATATGGACATCCAAAATGTTTATAATTTTCAGGCAAAATTTCAGGACAATGTACTGCGCGAGAAGGATGCGCAAGGTAATTTTGTTTTGCTGGAAAATGGCAGCCGCTACAGTTTAAGGCAAATCCCCAATACTTCTGGTACTGTTTTACCTACTATAGGGATCATGGTTGAATTTTAAAAACAGACCTAACAGGTTTAAGACCTAACAGGTTTGTAAAACCTGTTAGGTCTATTTAAAAACGCTATTTCAACCACTTATCCAACCATTCGTAAAAAGTACGCTGCCACAATATTCCATTCTGCGCACTCAGCACCCAGTGATTCTCATCAGGAAAATAAAGATATTGCGCAGGAACACCGCGTAAAACAGCTGCATTGAATGCGCTCATGCCTTGTGAAGCGACAATCCGGTAGTCCAGTTCGCTGTGAATAACCAACATTGGTGTGTCCCAGTTTTGCACAAAGCGATGTGGTGAACTCGCATAGGAACGTTGTGCCACTTCATTGTCGAAATCCCAATAGGCGCCACCATAATCCCAATTAGCAAACCACATCTCTTCTGTTTCAGTATATTGGGCCTCAAAATTGAATATCCCGTTGTGTGCTATAAAAGCTTTAAAACGTTTGTTGTGGTTACCTGCAAGCCAGAATACGGAATAACCACCATAACTAGCACCCACTGCCCCTAAGCGGTTTTCATCAATATAGGGCTCCTTTTTCATCTCGTCGATAGCCGAAAGATAGTCGAGCATATTCTGTCCGCCATAGTCCCCGCTGATCTGCTCATTCCATTCCTGTCCAAATCCGGGAACACCACGTCTGTTGGGCGCAACAATAATATAATCATTGGCTGCCATCATCTGGAAATTCCAGCGAAACGACCAGAACTGACTTACAGTACTTTGCGGCCCGCCCTGACAATACAATAGGGCAGGATAGCTTTTGTCGGGGTCAAAATTGGGTGGATAAATAATCCAGGTAAGCATTTGCTTGTTGTCGGATGTGGTGATCCAGCGCGATTCCACCTTTCCAAATTTTAACTGACCAAGGAGATTACCATTAATTGTCGTAAGCTGTTGATGCTCACCAGTCTGTTTGTCAACAGTGTAAAGCTCAGCTGGTTTACTCATCGACATCAGTCCGCCAATGAGCTTGTCACCAGCATCAATCACTGAAGTGAAATTATGAATACCTTTAGTAAGTTGAGAAATACTTTTGTCCACTGGGTCAAGCTTATAAATTTGGGATAAACCATGCCAGATACTGGTCAGGTGAATACTTTTGTTGTCATCGGACCAATCAAAATCGTACACATTCTGGTCAAAGCCTTCGGTGAATTCTGTTTTTTTACCATTTTCAAGGCCCATCACAAACAAGCGGTTTCTGTCCGATTCATATCCATCGCGCTCCATGCTCTGCCAGGCAATATAACTGCCATCGGGCGAAAACTTCGGGTTCACATCATACCCCATCATGCCAGCAGTAAGATTTGTTGTTTGTCCGGAGGCAAGATTGTATTGATACAAATCAGAATTGGTCGAAATGCTGTAATCCAAGCCGGTTTTCTTTCGGGCTGTATATACGATACTTTCGCTATCAGGGCTCCAGGTAATTTGTTCCATACCACCAAAAGGTCTTAAGGGTGATTCCCATGGCTCGCCTTCCATAATATCGATGGCATTGCTTACCCTTTCGCCGTCATAATCGGCAACAAATATATGGCTGAGATCATCCACCCAATGATCCCAATGCCTGTACATTAAGTCATTCATGATGCGTCCGCTTGTTTGGGGCAGGTCGGGATGTTTATCCCTAACTGTAGGGTTCACTTTTACCATGGCCGTGAAAAGGATACGACTTTGATCAGGCGCATATTTAAATGAATTAATTCCTCCTTCAATTTGGCTGATTTGTTTCCTGTTGTTGCCATCGGAATCCATCTCCCAAAGCTGCCTGCTGCCGCTTTCATTGGAAATAAAGCCGATCTTTTGTCCGTCAGGCCGCCAGGTGGGGCTGGATTCATTCACCTTTGTCATCGTAATACGCTTTTGATCACTGCCATCCACTTTTATGGTGTAAAGATCAGTTCGTGAGTGGTTTTCGGTTATATCAAAATATGTAACACTATAAACCAGCGTTTGCTTGTCAGGGGATAGGTCCACAGCACCGAGCCTACCAAATGTCCAAAGGACTTCAGGCGTCATGATTTCGCTTTCGAGTGTTTTGTTTTGGGCAATTTCAGCCAGGTTTTTGGGCTGTTCTTGCGCTTCCTGCTCGCAGGATACCAAGCCAATGACTATGGCAATGGATAAAAAGGCAACTAATTTTTTCATGGGTATGATTTTTGATTTTCAACTTTCGAAGATACGGCTTTTTAGGTTTATTTGGTAACAACACTTTCAAAAAACTAGAACCTGATAAGCATCGGGATGCCGCTCAAGGGTATATCAACTAGGCTGGAAGTATTATTAAGCGGAACCCATTTTATGCTTTCATTTCCATCAAGTAATGCGTAAGCCTTTGGTGGGGCAGGTAATTGCAGCAGCATGGTTTGCACCTGCGAAGGATCGCCTCCAACAGGTCGCCAGGCCATAATATATTGTTCCGCTGTCTGTTTGTTTTTAAACCTATAAACATAGGCGAGTTCTGTTTCGTGAAGTATATCATGCAGGTAAAATGGGCCAATCTGGCTAACCAAATTAGCAAAGGCATAATAGGCAAGCTTGGGTTTGAAGTCCTTGTTGATTGAGCCTGTTAGTCCTGAACGGCTGTGTAATACAGGGGCCGTAAACTCGTTGGCGAAAAAATACCAGAAAACATCCTCAGCACCATAGCGCAGTAATAATATGGCAGCCCTGATGCCCCATGCAGCCTGCTGCAATTCGCTCACACACTCGCTGTGCATGCAATTTTCGCCACCGCCATCGCTGTCGTAGCCATATTCTGTTATATGAACAGGCTTAGCAGGTAGATTTGCATCCCTATACCGGATCATATTGCGGATACCATGCAAGCCCGAGCGCGGGTCCTCCGGGTGAACGCTCACCCTGATGCCTTGTTCATTAAAGGTATGGGAATAAAAATGGGCATTCAGGCCGTCCAAATAGGGGAGGGTAGCTGCATGGATATTGCCTCCTATATAATTGTTATACTCGTGCCCTTCGTTCATCCTGAAAGTGGCTTGAAATGCAGCCGGAATTATTTTCATCTGCGGATTTCCCTGCTTTGCGCCCTTGGCGAAACCATGCAACAATGAAGCGTAAAATCCCTGTGGGTAGTCCCAGGGTTCGTTGCCTGCTTCCATAAGGGATACCAACTTATTGTTCCCAAAATGCTATTGAGAAATTTTTGGCATAATTAAATGCATTTTGTCAACATCGCCCCAGCTCAGGTCGGGGACAGTTTTTTGATCAAACATAACGGTAGCCGATACTTCCAAACCAGCTTGTTTCCAAACACGGTATTCTCATCCCACTAGTTTTCTCAATCCTGCAAGGGTAGTGCCTTCCGGCAGCCATTTCTGCATAATTTACTTGCTGTTTTGGATTGTTCACATCCTGTTATTTCATGATAATTGCGCGCCTTGCCGGCTTGTTTGCGAAACGGTAGCGCTCCTCACCTTCGGGGGAGGTTGTTGTTGTCGCTATAAGTATTGTAGCCCCATCCCCATAAGCCATTAACGCCCAAGCGCCAGCCAGTGGTTTGCTGTTAGAAAGCAGCGGATAGGTTGCCCTGAAAGCCACGTGCCGGTCATAAAACCATCAATTCCCATTGGCGGCTTTGGCATAATCCTGTAGCTCAATCTGATGAACAACCCGAATATACCTGAGCATATATCTTTGCTCCAGCACCACAGGCAACAGGGGAATAGCATTGGAGTTAAAGTGGCAAGGTGAAACCATTTACCATCTAGCTGCACCAGTATATAACTTCCCTAATATGCGTTCCGTTTAAATGACGGGTATAGACCTGAATTTACGGGAACCGGCTTGCCAAAATCGAACTGAATATACTTCAAATGGGTAATCTTAGTGCTGCAATTTCAAACAGACCAAAGGGGGAAGGAGCTGGCCAATATAAGGGATTCAAATTTTTGATTCTCTGCTGGCTTCAAAGCTTTGAGGCTGTAGTTCTCTGCAGGAAGGTAGTCGCCCAGCTCAACAACTTGATCATTTATCAGGCCAAATAATTTTAAGGAAGCCTCCACCTGGGCTTTGATGGAAATCAGGCTAAGAGGTGTGGGTTGATCGAACATGATTTCAGATATCACCATCCCATCGCCATTTAAAACTTTATAGTGTTCCATAGTGTTCAAATCACCATCAACGGCCTTGTTACTAAATGAAACAATTTTTGAAGCATTTTGCGGGAACAGGTTTTAAATCAGTACGACTGATATAGCCTGAAGGCAAGGGCAGCATCCGATTCCCAATACGTATGGTGGTTGTTATCGCGCACAAGTTGCCATTGTTGCCTGAGCTTGCGCTTAGTTTGCATTTTCACCATAGGAAGCAATTCTTCCGGCATCTGGATTGTATTGGGCTTGAACACTAAATAGGCTTATTGCAAAAAGAAGGATTGATAATCGCAGGGTATGCATATGCTGAATTTGGTGGATACAACGCAAAATTAAGGAAATGGATTATATTTTAGGGAAATAAAAAAAAGTCATCACTTTTGGTAACAAGCTTTTTTCTTGTAGCGAGACCGAGTCCGCCAGCTGGCGGAGAACTCGGGTCAGCCAACTGTTGGATATGAATCCAATACAAAAAAAAGACTGCCATACTTGTGGTTGACAGTCTTGTTTGTATTGTAGCGAGACCGAGAATTGAACTCGGGACCTCCGGGTTATGAATCCGACGCTCTAACCAACTGAGCTACCTCGCCATTTTAAATTTCCAGAACTCGTGTCCGCCAACTGGAGGATATGAATCCGACGTCTCGTCATGCTGACGAGACTACCTCGCCATTTTGAGGGTGCAAAATTAACAATTCTTTGAAAAGGTACAAATAAAAAAATGGATTATCTAAAAACAGGTAATATTAAAAAGAGCCACCCAAATCGGATGGCTCTTTTCGATGCATAATCAATTATCACTAATTTGATGGTGGTGTATAGATCAGGTTGTCATTCCTGAATCCAGTCAGGTCTTTATACCAGTTGGGGTAAAGAAGCCCGCCACTTGTGGCCCATTCAGCAAATTTCAAATGTACCCAGATGATATCCTGTTTTTCAATAGGATAATCAAAGCTTTCGTATATATGGATAGCCCAGGGTAGGTTATTGGCTGTCAGATAATATTTTCCTGCACCGGCATCGCTGTCGTCGTCCCACATGCCAAACTTGCTTTGGTCAGCCAGATCGGTTGGGGGATAATTAGGCAGATGTACCTCTACAGCCCTGTCCTTATTCACAATAATGAAAGGATTGAAATTGGCAATATCCAGTTGATTGTAAGTGTATTTATTGGGTTCAAAATCAATGGTTATTGTTAAGGTTGCCGGCTGCACATAGGGAGCAAAAGGCTCTGTATTTACACCTATCCCAACACCGGGGTGTTGCATTTCGTTGTAGGCATTGTCGTAAACAATGATGGTGGCTTTGGATTGACCAGCTTCCGTACCGTTGGAATTCAAGGTAATGAAGTTTTCAGTAAGACTGTAGCCAGTTACGGTCAGATCGTCGGCATCAATAGCCTGGTTGAGCTGGAAGCCAAATCCGTTTTCGTAAGAGGCGCCAAAAGCACGGATAATAAAGGTGGCCTTTACCTGATTGATATAATTGGCCTGATTCATCTCTATTTCAAACTGGTAATCAATCACCAGGTCATTAAAGTCGTAGTCGCCTTTGGCAGGCCACAAATCTTCATAGGCCAGGGTACCATATCCATGAGCGGGATAAAAATTGCCTGTTCCATCAACTATGGTTACAGTAATTGTTGCGATATCGCAAAGTGAATTTTGATCGCATACCTGATAATCAATGGTGGCTATGCCTGTGTAATTGCTGGCAGGGGTAAAAGTTACCAAACCAGTCGTTCCATCAACTGTAAAAACGCCCACGGTAGCAGCATCTGGTTCTGTACCTGCTATAAAAGTAACCGTTGTGGGGTCAAGTGGTGTGCTTCCTGCAATATCATTTGACAAGGCAATAATATCTACCGGGGTATTTACCAGCGTTGTTGCAAAGTCATCAATGGCAGTCGGGCCTGTTAAGGATGGTGTGATGACCACAGTAATTGTTGCTTCATCACAAAGTGCATTCAAATCACAAACCTCGTAATCAATGGTGACGGTTCCTGTGTAACCTGTTGCAGGTGTAAAAGTTACCAATCCTGTTATGCCATCCACAGTGAAAACACCCTCAGTAGCAGCATTGGGTTCTGTTCCGGCTATAAATGTAACTGAGGTAGGATCTAGGGCTGCATCTCCGGGCGTATCATTTTGCAAGGCATTAATATCAACCGGAGTGTTCATCGGTGTTGTAGCATTGTCATCATTGGCTGTAGGGCCAACCAATGCCGGTGTAGTAAATGGCAGGTTTGCTGATCCTGTTTCCGAACTCACAATACCAGCATTGTCCTTGGCAATAAATGGAATTGAAACCATCACTGCACCATCAACCGGATCAACCAGAATGATTTGTGTAGGATTTCCGATGCTGTTTGTAGGCACCCATACGCCCGTTGCCGGGAATGTGGCCGAAGTATAGTTGTTTCCATTAATGGTAATGCTGTTCGCATTCGATGGGAAGGCTGTTATCTTGATAAAGGTAACAATACCATCCGGGTCATTGGCTTCAAAGGTAGCCGCAAGCACTTCAACACTTATTGCACCTCCAGGGTTTTCCTGACTTGCAGCTATAATATTTTCAGGAACGGGACGCTGCTCAATTCCAAAGTTTACATTATCCGTAAATTGGTTGGCTACAACTGTTGCATTTACAATGCCGTTGGGGTTGTTGTCATCGCCTGCACCAGCACCCACATTTTCTCCTGTATTTACCCAGCCATTGGGCAGAATTACTTGTGGGGCGCCTGATCCAACTGAACCTTGTGTAGTTGAAATAAGCACTTTATATTGGCCGGCAGCGGCATCAAACGAATAAGTTCCATCGTTGTTTACAGCTTTTACATCCAGTACTGTTCCTGCGTTGAAATCTAACAGATGTACAAAAATGGCTTGGTTTGAAGCCTGACCGATGCCGGTACCATTTACAATGCCATCTGTAAGGCCATTGATGTCGTGATAAACATTACCGCTTAACCCTGCATTGGGGCCGGCACAGCCAGTTCCGTTGCAGTTCATCACGGATTCAAAGTCAGCGATGCTAAACAAAACATACAAGCTTGCATTGCCGGGTTTGGCTTTAGTCTGCTGGTCTTGCAGACCACTGGAAAGTGTGTACGTAACTTCGAATGAACCAGCCATTCCATCGCCAATGCCGCTTATACCATCAATTTTGAAACCCTTGAAACTGGTGTTTCCTCCAAGATTCCATCCCATATCTATGCTGGAGTAGTTCATGCTTCCATTAAGCACGTTTACTGACACATTGCCATAGGTATTATTATCTGCTTCAATGGCATAATGGCTCAATTCCTTGCAACCGGGACCAGGACATCCATCATGGTCCACCCGGAGGGTAATCGTAAAACTACCATCACAGTTGTCAATAACATCTGTTATACTGGTGGAAAATCCCTGCCCATGTGTTTCTGTCACATCACAGGTTACAGCAGCTTTGGTGCTGAAGGAGAGTGTCGTGAACAACATCAGCAACAATACTGCTGAGTGTTTTACTAAGAACTCAATTTTCTTTTTCATGATCTAATGTCTTTTTTGTTTTTAAAATGTATGGTTTACTGTGGAACCATCAAGTTCTACCGTTACCTCCTGACTCCTATACCGTAATGTAATTTGCTTTTCGTAAGCGGGCAGGGTGAGTTTTACACCATAGGTTTGGTTTTGGGTAAGAAAAGCTTTGTGGTAAACTTTCCCGTTGGAGGCCAAAACCTCAACAAGGCTATTGAATTCACCTTTCAGGTTGAAGTTTACATCCTTGGTGGTTTTCCAATCAAAATTGGAAGGCACTTGAAGGTCTTCCATGCTGGTTGGAGCTTGCTCAGGTTGTTCATCAAAATCTTTTCTGCAAGAAGTGAAGACAATACCTAAGAAGATTACGCTGATTAAAATTAGTTTTTTCATGATCATTCGTGTTTTATAAATTTGATTTTATATTATCCAAACCTGTGCCAAAACCAAAAACAAGATGTAAATATTTGATATGCAGGTATATGAATAATAATCTATATTTTCAATATTTTACATATATGGGATTCTAATCCTATTTATGGAATAATATCTTTATAAAACCCGAATAACCCAGGATAGTAATCTAAAGGTTATTCAGGAAAACTGTAACATAGTTGTAAAGGCGAGACTAATAAAGAATATGAGGAGTAGTAGAATTCTTAGCTTCGTTTGTGAGCGTTGCACCCAGACATTTCAGGAAAATTCACTCGGGCAGCTGCATATTGTTCGTCTTATTAATAATGGCTGGTTTTGAAAGACTACAGAAAAAAAAGGCCCTCCACCCGGAAAGCCTTACAATAATATATATATTCCTAAACGCAAAAAAAAGCTGCACCATTTAAAATGATGCAGCTTTTTGAATCTAAAACTAAATGTTGAATTAATTCGAAGGTGGCGTATAAATCAATCCGGTATTTCGGTATCCAGTGATGTTTTGATACCAGTTTGGGAAGAGAACACCGCCGCTTACAGCCCATTCAGCAAATTTCAGGTGAACCATGATGATGTCTTGCTTTTCTATCGGCCAGTCAAATTTTTCATACAGGTCGATCGCCCAGGGCAGGTTGTTTTCTGTAACATAAAAAGTAGAAGTCACTGGATCGGTAGCATCATCCAACATGCCAAACATCGACTGGTCAGCCAAATCGGTCGGCGGATAACCCGGTAAATGCACTTCAACTGCACGATTTTGATTTACAATCAAAAATGGATTGAAATTACTAATATCCAAATCATTGAAATGAACTTCATTGGGTTCGAATACAATCTCCACCACAATAGTTTCAGGGTCAACATAAGGTGCCCACTGTTCAGTGTTAACGCCGATTCCCATGCCGGGATGCGCCATTTCATTGAAGGCATTATCGAATACAATTACGGTTGGCAAAGCCTGACCGGCTTCTGTACCATTCGGATTCTTAGTGATGTATGCCTCTGTCAAGCTGTAACCACTTACCTGGATATGTGCCGGATCAATGGGGTTGGGTAATTGAAACCCAAATCCATTCTCGAAGGAAGCTCCAAAAGCCTGAATGGTAAATGTGGCTGTTAGCTGATCCACATAATTGTCGAGATTTGATTCAATCATAAATTGATAATCAATCACAAGGTCATTAAAATCATAATCTCCACGAGCAGGCCACAAATCTTCGAAAGCCAGTGTTCCAGGACCAAGGGCAGGGTAAAAGTTGATAGGCCCTGCAACGATTTGTATTGTTACGATGGCCATGTCACAAATATGATCATTTGGTGCTGGTAAACATACCTGGTAAACAAAACTATCTGTTCCTACATAATAAGGATTGGGAGCATATGTAAAAGTGCCATCCGTGTTTAGCATGAGCGAACCGTTCGATGGGCCTGAGAATACGGTATAGTTTGAACCAAAAGGTACGTTGTCGTTTTTACCGGCATCGTCATTCAGCGTAGTATTAATAGGTGTTGTTTCTGATTCATCCATGGCAAATGACTGCATGATAAAGAATTTACCATCACCATGATCTCCTGTTGATGCTGTAAGTTGAACCCGTGTAATAGTTGATCCCAAAGGGGCAATATCTGAAAGATGAAAAAGGGCAATGCCGATGCTTCCATTGTTTTCGTTTACCCTGCCACTAAACCAGTAATCAGAAGTTCCGGAAGGCGCTAAAAAGTAGAGCCCCAAGCAGTAGGAGAGGGGTTTACAAGGTTTATTTAACAGTTGTACCGGGCCTCCTCCTGAAGGCTCGCCAAAAACAGCAAATGGTAACAGTTGTTGGCATTACGCTCTGTAGCATATGTCAATTCCAGTGTTAGATGTAATAACCAGGATTGTATATTAAGCTTTTTTGTTTTTGCGCTGGAGTTGCGGGAATAACTGCAGCAAAATTATTGCAAATATTAGCTTATTATTATTAGACTCAAAGTAATGGTTTAAATTCAAATCCCTGGAAGCTGCAAGTGCTGCAGCATCCCATCCAATGAACTATTGCTGAATACCAGCCCACCGTTTTCAATTCTGTTTTGCTATGGCCATTGGGTCCGAGCTGTGTCATTTCATAGCCGGTGGGCACAATAAACTGGTCATAGGTACTGCCATTTATCGGAAACGCTTTGCAAAGTAGCAGAGTTGGACGGGTTTGCTTGTGCATCACTCCATTGGAATGTTACACCAGTTTTAACGCTCGGGGCGTGGTTTGTGCGTTCAAAATGCCCTACCTGTAACGTGAAGAACAACATCACGGCAGCTGGAAATATGATATAAAAATAGTAGATTTTTCATGTTCGATAGATTTAAAAGGGGTTAGCATATCACGCTTTCAAAGTTCAATTCGATTGGCGATCAAGTTAACTCTAATGGTTGTTTCTTTCCCCTGAATATTACTTGCAATGACTTTTCCCAGAGTAGGGACGGTTAATTTCATTTCAAAAGATTTGTCAGCATGTATATAAACCTGCTGATATACCCCTTTCCCATCGCTATTGGTAACGTCCAACATGCCAGCTGATGCAGACTTGATGGTTATGATATGATCAAATGAAGTTTTCAATCAAAATCCTGAGGTACTGAAAGTTGTTTCGTTGAATTGTTCAGGTCAATTCGTTTGTCTCTTGTATCTGTCGCGATTGCAAAGAGCCAAACATCAGGGAGGTAGCAAAAATGAAGATATAGTAACTTTTCATCGTAAATTAATTATTAAATTGCATATTAATATCCAAATCTTGCTCCAAAAAAACACATTAACTGGTATTCTATTACTTAAATACATTTACTAATAAAGGAAATAAGAATAAATCTTCCATATTTTGGAAAATTTTGTCCCGAATCTCAACTTTTTTACCAAAAGATGGTGTCTTAATAAAATTAATCAGGTTTTAGATTAGATTGGCACCCACCCCTGAATCCCTTACGTGGAATCAGCAACAATGAAAATATGCCATGCGTCTGGCATCAAACATGCTAAAATATGATCGCTTATCCTTGAAATAGATTGCTAAATAATTTTTATTTAACTGATGTTTCACACTTTCTGTAATAACCTGACGATGAAAGATAAGAGAATTCACAGTTTTTAATAAAATACTGATAATCGGTATTATATTTGTCCATATTCATTATTAGCTTGAATTCATTGATTACAAGGTTCTTGTTCATTTTTTTGCCCCCATATCCGCCACGGCGGATATGGGCAGAATTGCGACAACCAACATGATTAATTTGAAGCAGGAATAGTTACTTAATAAACAGGATGTTACTACAGATCATATTTGTTTAAAACCTCTGCAAAACATCAGTTTCTTAATAACTTCCTGCTCGCGCATAAGCCCTTTTAACTGAAAACGCCAATCGCCTATTTTGCGCCACCCTTTTATTTCACCATATTTGTCCACAAACTTTGAAACTACGTCCATACATTTTCGGGCACAGTCCCACAATAGGTTGTAATCCGTGGGGAAATGTACATTGCTCTTAATCAGGTAACTGTCGGTTTTTAAGCGCAAGACTGCCCCCTCTTTTTTTTAAAAATATCGTGGCCAAAGGCTATTATTACTTGGTTTAACTGTTGCACCGTTTCATCATCAAGTAAGGTAACATTGTCAAAATATTTTGGTGCTCAAAGGTTGTCCGCTCAAAAAAGTGCTCCTTCTCTACACCCATAATCTGGCGTACCAAAAGGTCGTAGTTAGCCAAACGGGGTCAGCCTTTCATAACTCGCTCCTATACTGAGCCTTACCTGCGAGAGCACAAATATTTGCCACAAATCCATTCCTTTTCGTCCGGTCTTTTGCTTGCCTTTGCTAATAGCACTTTCTAATATACTGTATATCGTTTCATTATATTCGGATGTCACAAATATCTCTTTCAATGCAGCTAATAGTACATCCAGGCTGTCCTTACTTCTTAATGAGAATTGCGTGTCCTGAATTAACAATCGTCCAATCTCAATTTGTTGCTCGAATCTTTTTCTCATTTGCGAACCTCCTTACGTTTAATGGTGTTTTTACGCGAACCTCATTTAATTAACACCAAAAAAAACAGCATTATAAATGATTTATACAAGAGAAATTGATAAAGATTCAAACAAGTATTTAACACTATATTGTTGATGATTAATAAATTGTGGGCTTTCTGAGAGATCCCACACAAACCCAATCAAACTAACTCTATTCAATCGAAAAAAAAACCCGCAATGACCTTGGTTCAGCCACTGCGGGTTTCAATTGGATGCTTAGGTTTATCGCTTATTGGATAATATCCATGCTCCTTTTGATAAAAGCACTCATTTCCTTACCCTTCAGCAGGTTTTTCGAAAGGCGTGCCAAATCGTAAAGTTGCTGAATGGTCTTATCCCGGTTTTCATCGCTTTCGTCCACCATCTTGGCAACCAGCGGATGGTTGGTGTTTACGACCAGGCTGTAACTGTCGGGCAATTCGCCCATGCCCATCATGGGGCTTCCGCCCAGCTTGCTCATATCCTTCATGCGGCGCATAAATTCATTTTGTGTAATCACCACAGCTTGATCACTTTCGCTCAGGTTCTCAAAAGAAACCTCAAACTGCTTTTTATCTATATTGCGTTCAAAAGCCAATTTAACAGCCTCTTTTTGGGTATCATCCAGTTTGGAGGGTTGCTCGCTTTCCTCTTTTGCAATTAGCTTGTCAATGGTATTGGAATCCACACGTGCAAACTGGCTGTCAGTTGATTTTTGCTCAAGCGTATTCACAAAATGGCTGTCGAGGACGCCATCCATCAGCAACACATCATAACCACGCTCGCGGGCAGCTTCAATATAGCTGAATTGCTCTTCGGCTTGGGTGGTGTATAGATAGATAAGCTTTTTGTCCTTGTCTGTTTGCGCTGTTTCAATATGTTTTTTGTATTCCTCCAGGGTAAAATACTTGCCTTCGGTATTCTTCAAAAGCATGAATTTTTCAGCTTTTTCAGCAAATTTCATATCGGAGACATAGCCATACTGGATAAAAATTTTGATGTCGTCCCACTTCTTTTCAAAGGCTTCACGGTCCTTTTTGAACAATTCCTCCAGCTTGTCCGAAACTTTCTTGGTGATATAGCCGGAAATTTTCTTCACATTGTGGTCGCTTTGCAAGAAGGAGCGGCTCACATTCAATGGGATGTCAGGTGAATCAATCACACCATGCAGCAAGGTCAGAAAGTCGGGCACGATGCCTTCAACCGAATCTGTTACGAACACTTGGTTGCAATATAATTGGATTTTATTTCGCTGAAGCTCATAGTTTTGCTTCACTTTGGGGAAGTATAGAATGCCAGTGAGGTTAAAGGGGTAATCCACATTGAGGTGAATATGAAACAGCGGTTCATCGAAGCTCATTGGGTAAAGCTCATGGTAAAACTCCTTGTAGTCTTCTTCGGTGGCTTCGGTTGGAACTTTTTTCCATAGCGGACTCACATTGTTGATGATCCAAGGGGTTTCAACGGTTTTTGTTTTGGGTTTGCCATCTTTATCCGTTTCACCCTCAACAGGCTCCTCCGTTTTTTTTGTACCAAACTGAATAGGCACCGGCAGGAATTTACAGTATTTGTTCAGCAGCTCGCGCACCTTGTATTCTTCCAGAAAATCGGTGTTTTCCTTGTCGATATACAAAACAACTTCTGTTCCACGGTCTTGCTTGTCAATTTCACCCAGGCTGTACTCGGACTGCCGTCGCATTCCCATTGCACCGCTTTGGTGCTGCCACCTTTATAAGTTTTGTTTTGAGTTCAACCTTTTCGGCCACCATAAAGGAGGAATAAAAGCCAAGTCCAAATGGCCAATGATGGCATTTGACTCCGCTTCGGTTTGGTTTTGAATTTCTTTACAAACTCTCAGCGCTAGAAAAAGCAATCTGATTGATGTATTTTTCAACTTCTTCCTGCGTCATACCAATACCCCGGTCGCGCACGGTGATGGTTTTCTTTTTGTCCACCTCCACATGAATGGTCAAATCGCCTAGTTCGTCCTTAAACTTGCCTGAGGCAGCTAAAGTTTTTAACTTTTGAGTGGCATCAACGGCATTGCTGACAAGCTCACGGAGGAAAATTTCATGATCGGAATAGAGGAATTTCTTAATTATCGGAAAAATGTTCTCGGTTTTAACATTGATACTTCCTTTTGCATGGTCGTTTAATTTTTATGATTTTGGACTTAAGCAAATCAAAGGATGTGCCAAGGGGGTTGCGCTGACAAATTGACCAGAACAAAGGCCTATCAATGACATTTTTGTCATTCCAAGCCTCAAAGGCGACTGCTAAATTTTAAAATTGAGGTATCAATTTTCGCTTAAAGCACGAAAGGACATCCTTCATGTAAGAAGGAATATCCTTTGTGCAAACGAATTTATTAAAATGGCTTTAAGTGAATAAAGATTTGCATCAAAGCGTATGCATAGACTTTATTTTCAGGTAGATATTATACCTTGTCCAAGCCATTGCTCAAATCCTCGATGATATCTTCAACATCCTCAATTCCAACAGAGAAACGTACCAAATCATCGGTAATTCCTGCTTTTAGCTTATCTTGTGTACTAACTGCGGCATGGGTCATGGAAGCAGGATGCTGTATAAGCGTTTCCACACCTCCCAGAGAAACGGCCAGCAGTGCCAGGTGTACGTTGTCCATCAGCTTTTTGCCTGCTTCGTAACCGCCTTTCAGCCCAAAACTCATCATAGAGCCAAAGCCTTTCATTTGTGTTTTGGCCAACTCATGCTGTGGGTGCGATTTCAAACCGGGAAACCTGATCCAGGCCACCTTTGGGTGATTTTGCAGAAAGTCAGCTACTTTCAAAGCGTTTTCCTGTGCGCGATCAATACGCAAGGCAAGCGTTCGTACCCCGCGCAACACCATAAATGACTGTGTGGGATCCATATTGCAACCCATATACACCATAGAGTGCCTGATTTTTTTGTATAATTCGGCTTCCTTGGTTACTATCACGCCACCTACGATATCGGCATGCCCGTTAATGAATTTTGTAATCGAGTGCAGCACCACATTGGCACCCAAATCCAGGGGTTTTTGCAAGTAAGGCGAGCAAAAGGTATTATCAACAACAAGTATGAGTTTGTGATCCCGGGCAATTTTTGCGCAGGCAACAATATCAGTAATTTCCATGGTAGGATTGGCTGGCGTTTCAATATAAAGCACCTTGGTGTTTGGTTTAATGGCAGCTTGTATCTGTTCCAATTTGGAAGTGTTTACAAAACTGGCCTCTACCCCAAAACGGGAAAAATCCTGCTCCAGCACGCCACGCGCTGGGCCATATACAGCATCAGAACTGATGATGTGGCTGCCTGCACCCAAAAGTGCCATATATACGGTTGTTATAGCGCCCATACCGGAACTCGTTGCTACGCCATCATAACCATTTTCCAATTGGGCTATGTTTTGTTCAAAGGCCCTGATGGTGGGATTGCCAATGCGTGTGTAAATATAGCCGTCGCTTTTGCCCGAAAAGCAATCGGCACCATGCTGCGCACTTTTAAATTTGAAAGTTGACGTTTGGTAAATGGGTACCGCTGCACTGCCATATGGGTCATCAAATGCACCGGCATGAATCAGTTTGGTGTTAAAACCTTTGTTATCTGTTTTCATTTTGCTGTAATTTAGTTTGTAATGATATAATATTGAAAGGATAATGAAAATTTCTATGCTTTTTGGACATCTGTTCCTGCCCTTGGGGTGAACCACGAAACAGCCTTTGTAGGACAAATGGAAAGGCATAATCCGCAGGCCGTACATTTGTTGTAATCAAAAACAAACACATACGGGTTGCACGGAACAGCCAAGGTGATGCAATACCTGACACATTTCTCGCACACAGCACTCCGTGCTTTGATGATGGCCTGCTCAGGGCAAATGCCAATACATTGCTCACAATGGATACATTTTGAAAAATCAATGATGGGGATTCTCTGTTTCATTTTATTGAGTAATAATTTTCCAGCATTTGGCAATTTCTTTGCTGCTCGATGAATGAGGGGCCCATTCAATGATGCTTTTGCATTGCACCACGGCACCAACAAAATGCCTGTCGAATGGTATAAATCCGGCAATAGGGGTGTTTGTGATACGGCAAAATGCTTTTATGCGATCTGTTAATTTCTTGCTCAGGTCAAATTTGTTGATAATGACCTGTGTTTTAATTTTGAAATTATTGGTGATGCCAATGGTTCTTTTTAAGTCGCTGAGTGCCGACATGCTTGGCTCGGTAATGATTACCACACAATCAACGCCGGTAATACTTGAAATAACCGGGCATCCAATGCCGGGCGGACCATCAATGATGGTAGTTTTAATATGATTGGTAGCAGCAAGTTGCCTGGCCTTATCGCGAACAAGGCTGACGAGTTTTCCGGAGTTCTCTTCGCCCGGTGCGAGTCGGCCATACACCATCTGCCCATATCGAAAACTTCCGGCTTGCAAGCTGCTTTTGCTCGAAGAAATCATGTTGATGGCATGCTGCGGACAAATCCGCTGGCACAATTGGCATCCATCGCAAGCAATTTGGGAAATGGTAATGTTCCCATCCTTTTTGTGAATGGCATCAAAACGGCAGTATTCCATGCACAGCCCGCAATTTGTACATAAGTTTTGGTCTATCACTGCTTTACTTGCACCCGTAAAGTGTTGAATATATTCCTGTTCTGGATCAAACAACAAGTACAGGTTGGCAGCATCCACATCGCAGTCAGCCAAAACCACCTGTTCGTTCAAACTGGCAAATGCAGCACTGATACTGCTTTTTCCGGTGCCGCCCTTTCCACTAATTACTGCTATTTCCAAGACTTTTTATTGTGTTAAATACGTTCATCAGCTTTTGAGGCCAATCACTTTTGTATTGTGCTACCATTTGACCAACAGCATAGCGGGCTGCAATACTTTTGTCAAAAGGAATTTCCATGAGCAAAGGAATATCTTCATGTTCAAGATAACTGTAAGTTTCCCGATTGCCTGCGCCCGCCCGGTTGATAACCACACCATAGTTTTTGTCCATAATTTTTAGCGTTTCAACAGCTTGTTTCAGGTCACTCAGCCCAAAAGGTGTTGGTTCGGTTATCAATATGACAAAATCAGCCGGTCCAACGGATTGCACAAAAGGGCATGAGGTGCCAGGAGGAGCGTCAATAATTGTAATTTTATCAGAATCAATAGCTTTTAAGGCTTCCTTAATAACTTGCACAGGTGAGTGTACACCAACTTTCATTTTCGCTTCGATCAGAATAGCACCCTTGCTATTGATATAGGTACATACCTGTCCGATGTTTATGCTTTTTTCTGTAATGGCATTATCTGTGCAAGCATAAAGACATGCCCCGCAACCATGGCATAAATCCTCCAACACCTTGATGGTTTTCCGTTCAGGTAAAATGAACAGGGCATTGTAATTGCAATAATCGCTGCAAAGCCCACAATAGGTGCATTTTTTCTCATCGATTACCGGAACCCAAAGCTGTGTGTTCTTTTGGTGTTTAAGTTTGCCTTTAAAAAAAATATTGGCATTGGGTTCCTCTGCATCGCAATCAACCAAAGTGGCAGCAAAGCCCTGTTGATGCAGCACATACTGAAAATTTGTAGCAAAAAGTGTTTTGCCTGTACCTCCTTTGCCGCTGGCTATTGCAATGTTCATTGGATTTTTGTCCGTTTTAGCTTCACAAGCTAATTAGTTTGTATAATGCAGTATATGATGAAAACGCCAGACAGAATGAGTAATATTTGGATTGCAGAATCCTTAACACTGGTTTTTTTATGCATTTCGGGGATGAGATCGGCAAGGGCAATGTAAAGAAAACTCGCTGCTGAGAATGCAAGTGCATAGGGGATAAGCGATTTCATGGAAGCCATAAAATAATAAGCCAGCAAACCGGCTATTATGGCAGTGGAGCCTGATAAAATATTGTATAATAGTGCCTTTTTACGCGTTAGGCCACTCTTCAATAAAATGCCAAAGTCGCCCAATTCCTGTGGTATTTCATGAAAAATAACGGAGATTGTTACAAATATCCCCAACTCGGTTGAACTCATAAAGGCAGCGGCAATAACTATCCCATCTATGGCATTGTGAAAGGCATCGCCAATTAAAATCATTGGCACAGCGGCCTGCATATGCCTTTTGCAGTCTTTATTACGGCACGACCGCCATAGGATAAATTTTTCTAAAACAAAGAAAAACAGTATCCCCGCCAAGACCAACATCATGGCTGCGGATGTGTCCATCATGCTTGTTGCCTTGGGAATCATTCCGAGCAATGCTGCTCCTAAAAGTGTGCCCCCGGCCAAATACGTAAGATAGGTTGAAACAGCTTGAAGTTGGTGGTCGTTTGTTAGCATCAGTAGTCCTGCAAGCATGACGCTTCCAATACTCCCGGCAAAAAGGGCAATGAGAATATAAGCCAGTTGACCTGATTCTATATCAACAGTTTCCATGTGTGTGATGTCCGTCGTGGTTGCAATAATTGGCTGACAATTCAAGCTTATTGCTGATAAAATCCTGAACAAGGTCCCGGGCTGTTTTTACCGGAGCACCAACAAAAACGTTGATTTGCTGCTGATTGAATAGCTGAATGGCTTTTTGTCCTATACCGCCGGCAATTACATCGGTTACACCAAATTGTGCGATCCAACGCGGGTACAAACCGGGCTCATGCTCAGGAGGGTCAACTTCCTTGACTTCAGTGATTGTTCCGTTTTCAACCTGAACAATAGCAAACTGCTGACAATGTCCAAAATGGGCACAAAGGGAGCCGTTTTCCAATGGGATAGCAATACGTTTATTCATTGTGTAAGATATTTATTTGAATGGTTTGAATTAATTATGATTAAGCAATGTGATGATTTCTTGTATTGTTTTACCTGGCTCTTTTAACAGGATCATTTGTATTTTCAAACTATCGAGCAAGTCTTTTATCTTCAGGCCAAATTCACCGGAAACAATCTTTTGCACATTGCGGGAGGCCAGCAACTGAACTGAAGCCGGGCCGGCGCCATCTTCAGCATCTTTATTAGGATTTGGGATAAGCTCGATGCCTTGGGATTCGGAATCGTAAATTACGAAATAGTTACACCGGCCAAAACGTTGGTCCAGAGTTGAATCCATCGAATTGCCGCTGGAGGTGATTGCAGTTTTCATCTTTATATTTTTAAGGATTTTTACAGGCTGATGGCGTTTTTCTTTTCATTGCACTGCCACATTTTGGGCATAATTGCTCCTTACAAGGCATGCCGTGTTCATGCTGTAGCTCAAAACCGCAACTTTTGCAAACGCACAGTTCATCGGTTTCGGGAGAAACTTCCGACTGAGCATTGGGTTCGCCCGCAAATGGCTCAATCCGGCCGCTTCCGCATAGCGGGCAAGCCGTAATCTTCTTTTCCTTTTCGGGATTGTTAAAATGGCAACCACATTGATGGCATTGATACCAATCGCTATCAAAATAGACTTTGCCACCTTCAACGGAAATCTGACTGCCTTCAGCAAATGCTTTTGCTATTTTTTGTCGCGCTGAAGCATAAATTCGGGTGAAAGTCGGACGCGATACCCCCATTGCTTCCGAAGCTTTATGGTGAGTAAAGGCATCATAATCACACAACCTGAGTGCCTCATATTCTTCAAACAACAAAGTAATTATTTCCTGGTTTTGCTTTCCAATTTCGGGACCATAGGGTTTAAATCCCTTCATGGGTGGCGGATTTAAAACTTTTCGAATTCTTTTGTTTCTTGGTGACATACGATATAATGAGCTATAGATTGATTGCAAAGATAATGAACATATGTTCATTAATAGTAAATAATTTTGGTTTTTTTATTTAGGCCTGATTTTCAGTTGTAAGCATGCTTTATAAAAATGTCAATTTCCTAAACTTTTACGTGGTTTTTCCCGTGTGGCAGGAAGGAATATTTTAGCTTACATTCGCATTCTGAAATAATTGCGATGGAACCCCTCAACGATTTTATGGAGCAACTTGATAAGGCTTTGAAAAACAAAGATTTAATCAAATTGACTTTAAGCAAACCCCCGTCAAAATCTTCCTTGCTGCGAAATATCTATGGCAAAGTGGTGAATATTAAATCGGGAGAGCGGCTTTCGCTCACCTTTCGCTACACCAATCGCGACGAGGTAAAAAATATCGGTTTTGATCATTTGCAAACAGAGCTAGAGCCCTTTATCGGACGCGATTTCCTGGCCGCGAACCTCATGACCATTCAGGGTGATTTTGAGCTTTTGATCAATAAAAAGGGCCATGCACGCTTGTTGAATAAACCGGCTACACAGCAGGAATTGCCTGTAGCACAGCACGACAAGGTAAAAGAACGACTTATTGACCCGAACCAAGCCTATTGGTTTCAATTGGGATTGACCGACCGCAACGGAAAAGTATTGCCCTCCATGCAGCACAAATGGAAACAAATTAGCCAGTACATTGATATATTGCAACATCACCTGGAGCCCCTGCTCGCACAAGGCCGCCTGCGTGTGGTGGATATGGGTGCCGGCAAAGGCTATCTCACATTTGCTTTGTATGAGTTTTTGCTGAAAACCAAAGGCTTCAAGCCGGAAATTACCGGTGTTGAACAACGCCCCGATTTGGTTGATCAAACCAATAAAATTGCCCAAAAAGCCGGTTTGGAAGGTTTGCAATTTATTCGTGGTGCCATAAACGACTATGCCATGCCCGCTGCAGATGTGCTTATTGCGCTGCATGCCTGCGACACAGCTACCGACGACGCCATAGCTGCCGGTATCAAAGCCGGTGCATCACTGATTGTTTGTGCTCCATGCTGTCATAAGCAGATCCGGAAAGAAATTTCAGCATCTGCTGAAACGCAGCCAATACTTAGGTTCGGGATTTTAATGGAACGTCAGGCCGAAATAATTACAGACACCCTCCGCGCCCTGATTATGGAAAAGTATGGCTACAAAAGCCAGATACAGGAATTTATCGAAGCCGGCCATACACCAAAAAACCTTTTGCTCACTGGTATCAAAACGAGCAAGCCTGTTGATACAGAAAGTATTGAACGCAAAATCAACGACCTGAAAGCGCA
>JAGYLH010000235.1 GCA_018400955.1 Bacteroidales bacterium | reverse complement strand
GCTTAATCCTTGTTTTCGTGGAAGTTGGTTTTAGAGTCAATGCCGGAATACACATCATCAACACATTCAGCAAGGTCTTAATCCTTGTTTTCGTGGAAGTTGGTTTGAGAGGTCCGTAGTAAAAAGGACTGAGTTCACCGGTAACGAGTCTTAATCCTTGTTTTCGTGGAAGTTAGTTTGAGAGGCTTCAAAAGCTTCTCAACAAGTTGGAAGAAGCGGAGTCTTAATCCTTGTTTTCGTGGAAGTTAGTTTGAGAGGTTCAAACGATAAATTTAATACACATACCTAAAAAAGTCTTAATCCTTGTTTTCGTGGAAGTTAGTTTGAGAGACAAGAACTTTCCTGATCAGATGTCGATTAAAACGGTGTCTTAATCCTTGTTTTCGTGGAAGTTAGTTTGAGAGTTCCAGGCGTTTACCGCTACGAAGGGATCGACAAGTCTTAATCCTTGTTTTCGTGGAAGTTAGTTTGAGAGTGATATACAGCGCAATTGTAACCGAAGTTTTTAAATGTCTTAATCCTTGTTTTCGTGGAAGTTAGTTTGAGAGAATTTACAGATCGACAGCTCAGCAGGGGAAAAATTGTCTTAATCCTTGTTTTCGTGGAAGTTAGTTTGAGAGACAAATGTTTTTATTTCTTGAGGTGTTTCAGTAATGTCTTAATCCTTGTTTTCGTGGAAGTTAGTTTGAGAGTGTTTCGCAAAACAAAGTCAGGCTCTTGGCTAAGTCTTAATCCTTGTTTTCGTGGAAGTTAGTTTGAGAGAAAACTAATCAAACCTCTAAGAAGATTCATTTGAGTAGTCTTAATCCTTGTTTTCGTGGAAGTTAGTTTGAGAGCATCGTTTCCAACGAAGCAGCAGAAACCCTTGGACTGTCTTAATCCTTGTTTTCGTGGAAGTTAGTTTGAGAGTCAGTCATTAACTAATACATTTACAACAATGGCAAAAGGGTCTTAATCCTTGTTTTCGTGGAAGTTAGTTTGAGAGATACCATGCAGGTTGTCCTCAATCCAAATAATGATAAGTCTTTATCCTTGTTTTACTGGAAT
>JAGYLH010000234.1 GCA_018400955.1 Bacteroidales bacterium | reverse complement strand
GGTTGCTGCCAGGTCGGCAGGTGGGGTAATCGTGGTGGTGAAGCCCCAGATAGCGCCGGGAGTTACATCTGTGGTATTTCGGACATTTACTTGCCAGAAATACTGCAGGTTGGGGTTCAGGTTGCTTAAGGTAAAGCTGCCATCCTCATCCAAATCGGCTGCAGTCCAGTCCTGAACTACGGTGGCCGGTGGGTAAGTGGTGCCTAATATTACCTGATACTCGGAAGTGTTGGCTCCCCAACTCCATTCCAGTTCGTCATCATTGATGATATCAACAGCGCCGTCGAGTGGGGCAATATAGGTTACTGCATCGGGAGCGGGCATGGCTGTGGCAACTACGTCGAGGGTGTAGTCGGCACCGGTGGTGCTTACAACCAGGTAATAAGTGCCTGCCAATACTTCAAGGTCAGTAGCTGTTGTGGTAGCTGATACCAGTGCGTTGTCGGTGTCAGGACCGCCCATGCCGCCAAAGTCGGCTGCATAAAAGGCCATCTTGGCATCGGTGGCTGTCAGTGTAACATCTACATTCACATCATTTGCAAAGGTAAATTCATATACGTTGTCCCAGCCGTCGGCATCCATGCCGGGCAGGTCGTAGTTGTCGCGGAAGTTGCCTTCGGCTACTACATTTGGAAATGCGGTGGCGTTGCCGTCAAAGGCTACCTCTACCACATCGCCTGCATCGGGTGTGTAGGCGGTGGCTTCCCAGGTGCCTGTGATCAGCGCGCGTGCGCCATCGTTGTAAACAACTGCAAAGTCGCCGGCAAACATATCGCCATCGGTGGCTTCGGCAGTGGTTGAAAGTCCTACCTCTACGGTTTCACCTTCGCCAATAACGTAGGGTACACCTGGGGCCATCAGCTCCATAAAGCCTGTGTTGTCGTCTATCTCGAAAGCGGTGATGGTTACATCGCCTTTGCCGGGGTTGTTGATCAGTTCAAATACACCGGGTTTCATCCAGGCGCCTATCGGGCGCTCGCCCAAGTCCAGGTGCGTGGTGAGCAGTTCGAGGCCGGGTTCAACCAGAAGTTCTTCTATGGTAATGGTTCCACCTGTAAAGTGTGGATCGCCACCCCATTGATCGCCTTCCA
>JAGYLH010000233.1 GCA_018400955.1 Bacteroidales bacterium | reverse complement strand
CGAAGGCTATGAGCTCACCTGGCCACGTGCAGTTGTATCAGGCGAAAACAACCAATATATTAATTTAATTGCTGCCGATCAGGATGCCACCACCCTCGACTCCTACCTATTCTTCACCCGCTCTACCGATGGGGGCGAAACCTGGGAAGAATGGTCGGATGTGCCCCTCGTACTGAGCGAAGACTATTATTTTGGCATATCAGCTGATGATTATACAGGTGCCAGCAATGGCAATACCATCGCCTTTTTGTTTGCCGATGCTTTTTACGACCTTTTCTTCATCAAATCAGATGACAATGGCGAAAACTGGGAAAAACAGGTGGTGTTTGAACACCCCTACCCGGATTTAAATGCCGACTTTGAAAATGCAATTTTTGATACCACTTACCTGGTTGACAATTCCGGAAATATCGCTATCGACAATGACGGCAATGTACACGTTGTTTGGGGCACCGTGCGCTATCTCAAATCAGAGGTAGGTATGACCTGGACCTGGTTCCCCTTTGTGAATGGCATCGGCTATTGGAACGAAACCATGGGACCCCTGCCCGAACATCCCAACGGGCCGCTTTACACTTTGGAACCTGACCATTTGTTCGAACATGGAATGCTGGCAGGCTGGACCCCCGATATGGATGGCGATGGCAGCGTGAACCTTGATCTTTTTGGGGTGGAAGACCTTGTATCTTACCGCTCACCGGGATTGGCTACCATGCCGACCATAGCCATTGACGATCATGGTAGTATTGGCATCTTCTTTTCTACGGTGAACGAAACCCGATGGAACGACGTGTTTTACTACAGAAGTATTTTCGCCACCTATAAAGATGGCATATATGGCACATGGTACTATATGGCTGATGACCTGATGCATGGTTTTATCCACTTGTTCGATGAAGGTATTTTCCCTACAGCTGCTTCACGGGCTTATGACGGGTATCATTTCTTCCTTACCTATATGGCAGATGTTACACAGGGCCTGGCTTTCAGCGAAGACCATCCCTATCAGGACAACCAGATTTATGCTGTAAAAGTGGGCGTTTTGTTGGGTGTTGAAAACCACAGCAACCCCATCACCAATTTGGTTGGGGCT
>JAGYLH010000232.1 GCA_018400955.1 Bacteroidales bacterium | reverse complement strand
GCCAACCCTGATGAACTCAAAAAGAAGGAACTGATGGAACACTTTGAAAATAAGGACAATCCGCTTAGGGGTTATATGATCGAAACCCTCCCCATTACAGGCACTCAAGGCCAGCAAATGTGGGATACGCGCTCGATTAAATCCGGCATTTATTTCTATACCTTAAATGCAGGCGGCTTTAGCAAACACGGAAAAATTGTTATCAGTAAGTAATTTTATCGGGCGCTACGCCAAAGATAAGGCGTAGCGCCTTTTAAACTTTCAAGAATGAAAATATTAATTTATTTACTGATGCTTGTTTTTGCTCCGGCTACCCTGGTTGCACAGGATTGGAATATTATCTGGCAACAATGTTTTGGTGGAAGTGCTATAGATGTCGCAAATGACATTATCGCCATCGAAAATGGTTATTTTATTACAGGTGGAACGGGTTCAAGTGATGGTGATATATCTTTTTCTCATGGAATGGGCGATGGCTGGTTAGTGAGAACTGACAGTACCGGAAATCTGTTGTGGGAAAAAACCTATGGAGGTTCAAATTCGGAAGGTTTCCAGCGGATATTGCCATCAACAGATGGAAATTTTTATTTGCTTGGCACATCATGGTCATTAGATGGTGATATTTCCTATAACCCTTATCCCGGCACGGGTAGTTTCTGGATAGTTAAAATTGATGTTGAGGGCAACATTTTATGGGATAAAATAGCTGGCGGAACTAAAGGAGATTATCTTTGGACCGGCGCCGCAACTGCCGATGGAGGAGTTATGGCCATAGGCGAAGTAAGTTCCGATGATGGCCATGTGAGTGTGTTTTATGGGGGCAATGATACCTGGATGGTGAAATTGAGCGCCGATGGGGAAGTGGAATGGGATTACACCATTGGAACCGGCTGGTTCGACATTGGGCAGGCCATCATTCAAACATCTGACGGGGGCTACCTTGCCGGGAGCAACTCCATTATATTACAGGGTGCCGTAGGGAATATTACCTGCATACCACCTTCTTACGGCTATGTTACCGGCGTACTCACCAAATTTGATTCGGATATGAATGTTCAATGGCAACGCTGCTATGGAGGAAATAACCATGATGCAATAGTTGGT
>JAGYLH010000231.1 GCA_018400955.1 Bacteroidales bacterium | reverse complement strand
GTTTGTGCAATGATGATAACCTGTTTATTAAACTCACGGATTTGTTTTGTAGCTTCGTATCCTCCCATTTCGGGCATGCGGATATCCATCAAAATCAGGTCAATGTCGGGATTGGCGCGACAAGCTTCAACGGCTTCAAGCCCGGTTCTTGCCTTTAAAAATACCTTGCCAATGTTTTTGATTAAAGTGGCAATCAACATTTCCGATGTTTCATCATCTTCGACAATCAGAATATTTAGTTTTCTGACAGTTTCGTTTTTTCCTGAAGGCGCAGTTTGCCGGTCAATGGTTTCATTTACCTGTTGGGTATTGAAAGGCAGGGTGAAATAAAATGTGGAGCCTAGGCCTTCTTCACTTTCCACCCAGATTTTCCCGCCAAGCATTTCCACATAAGCTTTTGAGATTGCCAAGCCCAGACCAGCTCCCTGATAGGCCATTCTATCTTCAATATCAGCCTGAATAAAACGCTCAAAGATAGCTTCCTGCCTGTCTTTTGGAATGCCGATTCCGGTGTCTCTTACATAAAATTGCAGTTCGGGGGTTCGGCTACGCTCTCCCGCCTCACTTTGGATTTGGGTTGTTGAGCTTGTCGAAACGCCAAATTCGATTGAACCTTTATGGGTGTATTTTATGGCGTTTTTTACCAGGTTGGTAAGAATGGCATGCAGTTTTTCGTGGTCGGTTTTGATGGTTGCTTCCTTTTGAGGCAATGTGGTTTTAAAAGAGAGTTTTATCCCTTTGGCTTCTGCTTCGGGCTTGAAAAAAGTATAAATGTATTCGGTTTGCGCGTTTACATTCGATTCATGAATATCAAGTTTCATCATGCCGGCTTCTGCTTTTGAAATATCAACAATATCGTTGATGATATTGAGCATTCGTTTCCCGCTTTTTTCGATAATGCTGATGTACTTGGACTGTTGCACACCTGATAGATTGGTTTTTTTCAACAAGTTGGTAAACCCAAGAATGCCATTCATTGGTGTGCGGATTTCATGGCTCATATTGGCAAGAAATGCTGATTTGAGCCGGTCGCTCTCTTCGGCTTTTTCTTTGGCTGCGATGAGTTCTTGATTTGTTTGGGATAGATCTGATTGCACCTTTTTTA
>JAGYLH010000230.1 GCA_018400955.1 Bacteroidales bacterium | reverse complement strand
GACCGTTGTAGGGCATTTGACCGAACCGCTATCGTATAATATAAGCTCATATCGCATCATGATTTTCGGATATTTATCGAATAAAAACGAATCATATCGTATCAGTTTGAAAATAAAGTGATAAATTTGAAGCATGGAAAATAAGGTACATACATTTTCACTCAACATTGACTGGGAACTTATCCGACTAATAAGCCAAATTGACCGATTTGATGCTTCATGGGCTACGATAGAAAAGAAAGAAGGACAAAGTTTAAAGCAATTAAAAACGATTGCCACAGTAAGAAGCGTTGGGGCTTCAACACGTATTGAAGGTTCAAAAATGTCTGACAAAGAAGTTGAAGTCTTGCTCAAAGAAATTGACATTAAAAAAATTGTAGATAGAGATTCGCAAGAAGTCGTGGGCTATTCTGAAACACTTGATTTAATTTCGGAATCACATGAAGAAATATCAATTACAGAAAGTAACCTGAAAAACTTGCACAATATTTTGATGAAATATAGCAAGAAAGACGAATGGCATAAAGGTAATTATAAGCAACATAGCAATGCTGTAGAAGCAAAACTTCCCGATGGAACCAGACAGATAATATTTCAGACCACGGAAGCAGGATTCCCAACGCAGGATGCAATGAGATTTCTAATTGAATGGTATGTAAATGACAATGAAACTCATCCATTAGTTAAATGTGCATTGTTTGCATATGAATTTGTGAGTATTCATCCATTTCAGGACGGAAATGGTCGGTTGAGCAGATTGCTTTCAACCCTTCTGTTACTAAAACATGGATATAAATGGATTCAATATGTAAGTTTTGAACATGAAATAGAAAGTAGAAAAACTGAATATTATAGAGTTTTAAGGAGTTGTCAAGCACAAAGACCCAATGAAGATGTAACGGATTGGATTCGATTTTTCTTTGATGCACTTGGAAATATTCAGACTCAATTAATGATAAAACTTAAAAGTAAAGGAGTTGAAACAAGATTATCTCCGAGAGAAAAATCCATATTGACTTTTATAGAAAACAATTCGGGTTGCAAATCTGGTGATATTGCCAAAAAGCTCGGAATTCCAAGTCCCACAGTTAAGCGGATTTTGCCTGAATTAATTGAT
>JAGYLH010000023.1 GCA_018400955.1 Bacteroidales bacterium | reverse complement strand
GTATGACCCTGCTAAAGTAGCTGAACTGTCCAATCCGGCGAACGATTTTCATGAGCATATTGCAGTTCACTATTTTATTCAATATCATTTGGATAAGCAATTGAAAGAGGCCGTAGTATATGCCCACGAAAAGCGTATTGGTATCAAAGGTGACATCCCTATTGGTATCAGTCCCGACAGCATTGAGGCATGGACCGAGCCGGAGCTTTTCAACCTGAAAGGGCAGGCTGGGGCTCCACCTGACGATTTTGCCATTATGGGTCAAAACTGGGGATTCCCTACCTACAACTGGGAAGAAATGGCCAAAGATGGTTATTTATGGTGGCGCAAGCGCCTCGAAATGATGGAAAAGTATTTTGATGCCTACCGCATTGACCACATACTTGGCTTTTTCAGGATTTGGGAAATTCCTGTAGAAAACCTGCATGGCTTGTTAGGCTATTTCAAACCCGGATTGCCTTTGTCAATAAGTGAAATCGAAGACTGGGGGCTATGGTTTGATGCTGAACGCTATACAAGACCATACATACGCGGGCATTTTCTGCACGACTTTTTTGGTGAATATACGGATGAAGTTCGAAAAAAATACCTCACCGAAACCGAGTATAATGTTTTTGAATTAAAGCCTGAATTTGATACACAGCGCAAAATTTATAACCTACTCACACCCAAGGGTGAAGTTGAAGGTATGGGTAGAAAGGAAATCATTATCCGGGATGGTTTGATGAGCCTGCTCGATGAAGTGCTTTTTATTCGTGATCCATACAGCCCACATGCAGCATGGCATCCCCGCATTGCTTTCCACTATTCCTACTCCTATCGTGAACTTAGTGAAGAGAAAAAGGAAATATTAAATGAATTGTATATTCACTTCTTCTACAAAAGGCATGATGAATTCTGGAAGCATGAGGCCATGAATATTTTGCCTTCCATTGTTGGAGCATCCAATATGCTGGTTTGTGGCGAGGACCTGGGTATGGTTCCTGATTCAGTCCCTGAGGTGATGGCCGCTCTTAATATCCTTAGCCTTGAGATTCAACGTATGCCGAAAAACCCGAGGGTCACTTTTGCCCATCCGAACGATGCGCCTTACCTCAGTGTGTGCACCACCTCAACACACGATATGGAAACCGTGCGGGGCTGGTGGGAAAAGGATCGGGAGAAAACACAGCGCTTTTACAAGCATGTTTTGGGTCATAACGATCAGGCACCTTTTTTTGCCGAGCCATGGATATGCAGGCAAATCATCGAGCAACACCTTCATTCACCAGCTATGTGGACAATATTTCCCATGCAGGATTTAATTGCTATGGATGGAAGCCTGCGATGGGACCAAACCGATAAAGAACAAATTAATAAGCCCAGCGACCCTGAGAATAAATGGCAGTATCGCATGATTCTCAGTCTTGAAGAGCTTATTAAAGCGCACGAATTCAATAATTTGCTCAGAGGATTGGTGCATATGGCCGGAAGGGATGCTGCTTATTAAAATGGTTAAATCTATTTCTTTTTTTTTTGCATGTTTTCTCAAAAGGCACTTTGAAATTTTTGGATTGTATTGCAATTTTCATGTTTAGGTTGATCGAGTCAACACAACTATATTTTTAGAAAGAGATCGATATGCAAACTTATCCATATCGTCAAAAAACATTATTTTTGCCCGGTTACTAAATGTAAATGATTATGGACAAGCCCCCAAAACCTACCAGAAAAGACGTTTTTTTGAATTATAAGATATGGTTGTCCAATATTACAGGTGATGGCCATATCCATGACAGCACCTATAAACTCATTGAGTTGATTGGTCAAAAAGGTTCGCTAAAGGCTGCGGCAGAGGCACTTGATATCAGCTATCGCAAAGCTTGGGGCGATCTTGAGCAGGCCGAGGAAGTATTGGGCTATCAATTAATAGAGAAGCATAGGGGAGGTAAGGATGGCGGAGCTTCAGCTCTTACGCCGGCTGCCTTCAAATTATTGGAGGCTTACCGCGCACTTCAGCAAAAATTTGATGATCAGGTGGAAGAAGCATTTAAGGAATTTAGGAATAACCTAAGCAAAATATGATGTATTCTTCTTTAAGAAAGCTCCTTATGCTGGCTTTGCTGGTTTTTGCTTTGCAAGCCTGTTGGCAGCCTCACGAAGTAAGGCTGGTGATTTTCCATGCCGGAAGTTTGAGCTATCCCCTACGTGAGATGGCCCGGGAATTTGAGAATGACTATCCACATATTAAGGTGGTTTCCGAAGCAGCAGGTTCTGTGCATACCATCCGCAAGGTGACCGACCTTAAGCGAAACGCAGATATTATTGCATCTGCCGATTATCAATTGATAAACAAAATGCTGATACCGGACTATGCTGCTTTCAACTTGCTTTTTGCCACCAATGGGATGGTCTTGGCTTTTACTGATAAGGCTGCATTTGCAAATGAAATTGACACAGTAAACTGGATTCAAATACTACAAAGGGAAGGGGTGAAAAAAGGGGCCTCCGACCCCCATGCCGACCCTTGCGGTTACCGCACACGCTTGCTGTTGTTGTTGGCTGAGAAATACTATGGTCAAAAAGAGCTTATTCCTGCTATACTAAGTGGCCCTGATTATTATGAGCGTCCCAAGGAAACTGATTTGCTGGCTTTGCTTGAAACCCAAACCATTGACTACATTTTTATTTATGAAAGCGTTGCTGTTCAGCATGGTTTGCGATATTTAAAATTGCCCGATTCTATCAACCTTTCCAATCCACACCTTGATCAATGGTATGCCGGTGTTTCGGTGAACATCAGGGGCAGCAGGCCAAATGAAACAATTGTCATGCCTGGCGAATCAATAACCTATGGGATTACTTTGCTCGACGAAGCCCCCAACAGGCAAGCTGCCGACATGTTTCTGGAATGGTTGCTAAATCCGGAAAAAGGCGGTTTGGTAATCGAGCGTTCAGGACAAGGAGCTGTTTTTCCTGCCGAGGCATATGGCTACAACGAGTTGCCTTGGAATCTTAAAAAGTTTTCAAAAAATAAAACAATTCATTAAATTATCAATTACTAAAACAACCCGAATTATGGATCATGTTTGTCCAACTTGTGATATACGCCCGGCTTTGGAACGCCTGGGCATTTCAATTATTAATAAAGGAGCATCCACCGGAGCGGAATGGATCGATACACAAGGCGAGGTGCTGGAATCATACGCTTCTTGCGATGGCCGTTTGATTGCCAGTGTAAAGCAAGGCACCTGGGATGATTACGAAAGTATCATGGAAAAAGCCCAGGAGGCCTTTAAAACATGGCGCATGCTGCCGGCACCCCAGCGGGGCGAAATTGTAAGGCAAATGGGCAATGAATTCCGTCGCCACAAGGAAGATTTAGGCCGCCTGGTGAGCTATGAAATGGGAAAAATTTACCAGGAAGGCCTGGGTGAAGTGCAGGAAATGATTGACATCGCTGATTTTTCTTTAGGTATTTCGCGTCAGCTATACGGATCAACCATGCACAGTGAGCGACCGCGTCACCGCATGTACGACCAATACCATCCGCTTGGCGTTATTGGCGTTATCACTGCTTTTAATTTTCCGGTTGCTGTATGGGCCTGGAATGCAATGATTGCACTTGCCACAGGCAATGTCGTTGTTTGGAAACCTTCTTCTAAAACACCACTTTGTGCTGTTGCAATTCACAACATTATCGCTGGTGTGCTGAAAAGCAATAAGGTGCCAGAAGGTGTGTGTAACCTGATTATTGGCAGCTCAAAACATATTGGGGATGATTTTTTGGCCGATAAACGTCTGCCACTAATTTCATGCACCGGTAGCACAGCCGTTGGCCGCCGCGTAGGACGTATTGTTGGCGAACGCCTTGGCCGCACCCTGCTTGAGTTGGGCGGCAACAATGCCATTGTTATCTCCGAAAAGGCAAACCAGGAAATGGCATTGATGGCCACTGTTTTTGGTGCTGTTGGTACAGCCGGGCAGCGTTGCACAAGCACACGCAGGCTTATTATCCATGAATCTGTTTATGAAGAATTTAAGACCAAGCTGATCAATGCTTACAAACAAATTCGCATTGGCTGCCCGCTTGACCCCAATGTACTCGTTGGACCGCTGATTGACAAAGGAGCTGTGCAGGCTTTTCAATATGCTCAAGAACAAATTATTAAGGAAGGTGGCAAGATTCTTTGTGGCGGTAAAGTCCTCGAGGGCCCGGGTTTTGAATCGGGCTGTTATGTGGAGCCTGTTTTGGCAGAAGCCAAAAACCATTACCATATTGTGCAGGAAGAAACTTTTGCCCCCATCCTTTACCTGATGAAATACAAAACCATAGATGAGGCTGTAGCACTGCACAATGGGGTGCCGCAAGGGCTTTCTTCTGCCATATTCAGCACCGATATGATGGAAACAGAACGTTTTCTTTCGCACGAAGGTTCTGATTGTGGAATAGCCAACGTGAATATTGGAACCTCAGGTGCCGAAATTGGAGGCGCCTTTGGTGGCGAAAAGGATACAGGCGGTGGCCGCGAATCGGGCAGTGATGCATGGAAAGTGTATATGCGCCGACAAACAAACACCATCAACTGGAGCACAGAACTTCCTTTTGCACAAGGGATTAAATTTGTTCTTTAGCTCTGTTTTTTACAATCAATAAGAAAAACCGGAATGTCAATTTCCGGTTTTTTTTGTTCTTGTTTTTTTACAGGTTTGGTAGATGTAAAAATCTGTTTTAAAAATGCAGTTAATGAGTTCCAATTTAGCCGAACAATCGTAAATTGCATGCTTTTTACACACCAAATTGAAAAGCCCATGAAATTTTTTCGTTTCGTCCTGCTGTTTGCCGGTCTCATGCCTGCAACGCTTGTTTTAGGGCAAACCCTCGAAGAACAGTTGCGAACCCTTGGCCTCGATAGCCTGCGTTCTTTTGAAATATCCCGAGATGGTTACACCGAAGCCTGGGAATTGTTTATCAGCCAACCTCTTGATCACGATACGCCTGATGGGAAGCGGTTTCAGCAGCGGGTGATACTGCGTCATCGCGATTTTAACAAACCTATGATTTTGGTAACAGAAGGCTATGCAGCACATTATGGGCTTAGTCCGCGCTACGACGATGAACTGGCTGCGCGCCTTGAAACAAATTTGCTGGTGGCTGAGCACCGCTTCTTTGGCAGAAGTGTGCCAGATAGCCTGGATTGGAACCAGCTGAACCTGAAAAATTCAACAGCCGATCTGCATCGGATAACTACTACATTTAAAGAACTATACACATCCTCCTGGCTGAGTACCGGCATCAGCAAGGGTGGACAAACAAGCATCTATTACCGTTATTTCTATCCCGAAGATGTGCAGGCTTCAGTGCCTTATGTAGCGCCGCTCAATTTTTCTGATGAAGATGAGCGTGTATATCATTTTCTGGATACAGTTGGCCCGGCTGATTGCCGCGAAAGAATTCACCAGATCCAACGCCGTTTGTTAGCCGATCAGGAAGTTTTCCGGCCTATGTTTGCCGATTCCGTTGCCAAACGCAAGCTAACATTTGAAAGGGTAGGGGGTATCGAGAAGGCTTTTGAATACAATGTGCTGGAGTTTTCATTTGCTTACTGGCAGTGGTATCCCATACCTTGTGATGATTTACCGCAGGCTGATGCCGACAGCTCTTTAATTTTCAAAACATTTGCGGCTGCTGCCGGATATGATTTTTTTGCCGATCAAAGTATCGCTTCTTATGAACCGTTTTTTTATCAGGCTTTAACGGAAATGGGTATGTATAACTACAGTCTCGAAGGCTTTGATGATTTAATATTGTACGTGAAAGAACCAAATTTTTACCATGCCGTTCCTAAAGATATAACGTTGGTTTACGAGCCAACTCTAAGTGAAAATGTAGCTGAATGGTTAAAGCAATATGGAAATAATATGCTTTATATTTACGGTGCTTACGATGCCTGGTCATCAACAGCTGTGCAAACAGGAGAGCATACCAACGCCATTAAATTGTTGCTGCCTTTTGGGTCGCATTCAACCCGTTTAAGGCATTTTCCGGAGGAAGTACAGCAGAATGCCCTGTTGCGCTTGCGCGAATGGCTTGATTATTTACCTGAAGAGTAAGCTCATTTGAGTTTTTAAAAACCCATTTTATATATGTAAACATTTTAAAAACAAAGTATTATGAATCTCAATACCCTGGACTGGATTATTATTTTGTTGTTTTTCATTGTGCTGATCAGCATAGCCGTTTTTGCTTCGCGATCGGCTGGGAAGAGTTATAGTGATTTTTTTCTGTCGGGGAGGAATATGCCTTGGTGGTTGCTGGGCGTGAGCATGGTAGCAACCACTTTTTCGGCTGATACGCCCAATCTGGTAACAGATATTGTACGTCAGAACGGTGTGGCCGGAAACTGGGTTTGGTGGGCTTTTTTATTAACAGGAATGCTTACTGTTTTTGTTTATGCCAAGCTGTGGAACCGTTCCAAAGTGCTCACTGATTTAGAGTTTTACGAAATTCGTTACAGTGGTAAAATGGCTGCTTTTTTGAGGGGTTTCAGGGCTATTTATCTGGGTTTTTTCTTTAATGTTTTGGTAATTGCCAGTGTGTCGTTGGCTTTTATCAAGCTGGCAGGGGTGATGCTGGGTATTCAGCCGGCCCCTGCTTTGATTATTGCTGCGGTGGTAGTTGTTTTCTACAGCAGCCTGGGCGGTTTGAAATCAATTTTGTGGACCGACCTTTTTCAGTTTGGCTTTGCCATGTTTGGGGCAATTATTGCTGCGATTTTTGTTATCCGTGGTTTGCCCGAAGGGGTTGAAGGCCTTTCAGGTTTATTTGCGCATGAAAATGTATCTGATAAGCTGAGCCTTTTGCCAAAACTTGAACAAACTGATCTTTTCCTTTATATATTTATTATTCCCATCGCTGTGCAATGGTGGACAGTGTGGTATCCCGGTGCAGAGCCGGGGGGTGGAGGCTATATTGCACAGCGTATGCTTTCGGCCAAAAACGAACGGCATGCCATGGGGGCCACATTGCTTTTTAATTTCTTTCATTATGCACTCCGTCCCTGGCCCTGGATTTTGGTAGCCTTGGCTTCTTTGGTTGTTTTTCCGGATATTCAATCGATGACTGAGGCGTTTCCGGGTGTTGCCACGCAATATATACAGGAAGATTTTGCCTATCCGGCCATGCTGAAGACTTTTTTGCCTCCTGGCTTGCTCGGATTGGTTGTTGCTTCGCTTATAGCAGCTTTTATGTCAACAACAGCCTCTCACCTCAATTGGGGTTCGTCTTACATAGTCAACGATTTTTATAACCGTTTTTATAACCCCAATGCTACTGAAAAACAAAAGGTTTTACTGGGAAGGATTAGTACGGTGGTCTTGATGGTTTTTGCTGTTTTGCTTGCGCTTGTGCTGCAAAATGCACTTCAGGCATTCCAGTATTTGCTGATGATAGGTGCTGGAACAGGCCTCATTTATATACTACGCTGGTTTTGGTGGCGCATCAATGCCTATTCCGAAATATCGGCCATGATAGCTGCAACCGTATTTTCATTGAGCTTTATCATCATCGAAAACTTTTTTATGACCAGCTTGAACGAACAACAGGGGATGGTTGAGGTATTTGGACTGATCTTATCAGGTACCTATTGGAATATAATCAAACTGGTTGGTGTTGTTGTGCTTACAACATCAGTTTGGGTTGCTGTCACTTTTTTGACCAAGCCGGTTGAGGAAAAAACCTTGCGTAGTTTTTATTCAAAAATAAAACCTGGAGGCCCTGGTTGGAAGAAAATTATTGATAATGCCAGGGCCGAAGGTGTGGAGCTGCAAAAGGAATCTGATTTACGCTGGGATGTTCCTACGGGGATTCTGTGCATGATGCTGGGGGCTGTTGCGATCTATAGCACGCTTTTTGGCATTGGCGAGTGGATTTACGGTGACTATAAGGCGGCTATTATTTTTTCTGTTGTTGCGGTTATTGCCACCTGGTTGCTAAGTCGTACCTGGAGAAAGCTAAGCATTCTATAATCAATTTATATGTCGAACCAATTCAAATCCAATGGAATACTTTTGCTGGCCTCCCTGTTATGGGGGTTGGCTTTTGTAGCCCAAAGGCAGGGGATGTTGTTTGTTGGCCCATTTACATTTAATGGTTTGCGGTTTGCTTTAGGAGCACTTAGCTTGGTTCCACTCTTATTTTTCATGAAACCAGCAATCAGGAAAACCATGTTGGATAAACGCCTGCTCAGCGGAAGCATTATGGCTGGTGTTGCTTTGTTTTTTGCGGCAAGTTTTCAGCAGGTTGGCATCATATACACAAGTGCCGGAAATGCTGGTTTCATCACCAGTTTATACATCGTTTTTGTACCACTTTTTGGATTTTTGCGCAGGCAAAGCTCTCCGGGACGTGTTTGGTTGGGGGCTTTGGTAGCGCTCTCAGGCTTGTACATGCTTTCTGTTGGAGATGACTTTGTAATGCAAACCGGTGATTTGCTGGTGTTTATTAGTGCGGTATTTTGGGCGGCTCACTTGGTAATACTATCTTATTTGGCCGCGCAGCACGATTTCAGGCTGTTGGCTATTTTTCAATATGCCTTTGTGGCAATACTAAGCCTTGGGCTTGCATTTGCACTTGAAACACCTTCATTACCTGATGTTAAGCTGGCGGCGATTCCAATTTTATATGCAGGGATTGTTTCGGTTGGCATTGGGTTTACCCTTCAGGTTGTAGCCCAGCGTCATGCCCGAGCTGATCATGCTGCTTTGATTTTGAGCCTGGAAGCTGTTTTTGCTGCCTTGGGCGGGTGGTTAATTCTGAACGAAATTACCGACTGGCGCGGTGTGATAGGCTGTGCGCTTATGCTTGTAGGCGTGGTGTTGTCGCAGCTACGAATGGAGGCCTTGTTTCGGAGCAAGGAAAAAAATACCTAAGAAAACCGAAATCGAAGTGAAAGTAAGTAAGGCTCCTATCAATGTTTTCATATCGGTTTTTTTAATAAACATGCTGAAGGATTCATGTTCAAGTAAATCTTTATGCTATTAAAAGCAATGTTGTGATTCTTTCATAACCGTTTTTGCCTTCCAACCAGCCGGTTTTCCGATTTTTTCTTCAACAGATGTTACATGCCCAGGTTGCCATTTATAAGCTGCTTGATGTTTTCGTGAAGGTATCCAAGCATGACAGGTGTGCCAGATTCGATTTATGAGCCGGGTCCAAAAAGCCTTTTCACCCCTATAAGCTCCCGGAACTTCATAACGGGGCTTTGTGGTTTTTTTTTAGATCGGGCTTCTACATGCCACTGATGCCAATGATATACGCGTTTTTCTTCTTTTTCGGCTTGTCATTTACTGCGAGCAATTGCAGATTAATCCTCAAACGCGTCACTTTGGCGATGATCATGGTATTTTTTAACAGCATAAGCAGCCCCTAAACCAAGCATAAGCAAGATGCCGCTTCCTATGGGTGCCGAACCACCTCCTAAAGGAGTTGTTGAAGGTCTGTCGCCCGGGTTGGGTGGTCCACCCTGAGCACTAAGTTGCCAGCTAATCAAGCTAAACCCTATAATTATTAAAAACAATGTAATACGCTTCATATTTGTAACTATTGAATGATGACTTTATAATACTGTACCTTATTATTTTCATTTATACTTAGAGCGATTATCCCACACGGCCATTGTGAGGTGTTAATACTCAACTGACCGGCAGGAATACCTTCCTTTCTCAACAAGAGCCTGCCACTTGCATCCCATACCTGAATCAGGGCTGAAACATTATGTCCGCTTTTATGGGTAAGCTGCAAAATGCCATTGGCATGTATCAAATGGTAATCATTTTCATTTTCAATGGTCTGTGTAGATGAGGCTTGTCGATTAAACAAAAGGTTAAAGCGATGTTCGGGATCGCCCGGCCGGGTGTTGAAAACATGGTTATAATTTGCTGTAAGTTCTACTTGCTGGCCGGTAAGCAGGTCGGCCAGCAGGATAGTTGTCTGGTCGAAGCTTTCCACAAATTGAAAACTTAACTCTACCTGTCCTTCAGTAGGTGATTCAAAATACAGTGGAACCGACTTCTCGCCGCTCAATGATTCTAAAATATTGATGGAAAGATTGATGTCCCCATGTCTTGAATAGAGTTTGGGCATGTCTGGAGCACCTTCCAACCTGAATGCGTCGAGGCCGGTATCTATTTCGGAGGTTCCTGCTTCATTAAAGCCCAGCCAGGTTTTATCCGTTTTCCCCTTAATATTGGCAGTAATTTCCAATGCATTAGCAAAATTCCTTTGAGTGTCTTTAAACATGGTTTGGCTGTGGTGCACACGGTAAAATGGCATTCAAATGATACGTATTGAGCAAATTATTAGACTTGAGGCTGACAGGAACTACACAACAATATTTATGTTGGACAAAGCCAGGCATGTGGTTACAAGAAAAATCGGGGAGTTTGAGCTATTGCTCGAAGATATGCCATTTTACCGTGTGCACCAGTCACATATCGTTAACCTGCACTTTGTTGACCGCTACATAAGGGGCGAGGGAGGTACTGTAGTCCTGGAAGATGGAAGCCATGTTGAAGTAGCCCGCAGAAGAAAAGAGGATTTCCTAAAGCGGATTTGTCATTTTTAGCTGGTTTTGCCCTGAATTTTTGAGCTGGGATTCGCTGATTATTTTGATTCCGTAACGCATCTGAAGAGTAGAATCCGGAGTCGGGAAATTGTCCAGCCTGTATCCATCAACACCTCTGCATTCACCTCCGAATCTGGTGGTTTTGACCGAGCGACTATCAATGCAGGCTGCACTTAGGCTTTGTTGACGGCTTGCGTTTTCGTGAAGAATATGTTTCAATGCCTCTTGAATTTCTTCAATCAGACCATTATTTTTTCATTGACAGTAATAGTAATACTCGGTATTTCATGGTGCAAAATCTGTAGGTAGCATTTGCCACAAGCAGCCAGTTTTTAGTAAATATAATATTACGGTGAATATTTCTTTCAGGTTGTGCTTCCGTTTCCTGTGTTCAGGATAAATTTTGTAATAACTTGCCATTGATTTTCAGATAAGTTGGTTGGGTAAAATTCATGTCTAAAAATACCTAATTGGTTAATAAACATAAAGATACGTTTTAATATTCAGTCAACTTAACTGAATATTAAATGGGTATAAACAAAGTTATTCACATAATCATTCTGATTTAAAAATTAAAAACAGTTTCTGAGTATATTTGCAATGAATGTATTGATCATCTTGACGATATAAAAGTAATGACTCAAAATTATATATATCACAGTCGCTTATTTAAAAAACTGCTTAAACCACGAATGATTTTGTTTTTTCTTTTTACTGCAGTGATTTTACTATCAATCGTTTTTATACGTAATATGGGTAATATACTCATAACGAATGATAAGCCGGCAAAAACTGATTTGATTTTTGTGTTGTTAGGCCCAGTCCCGGACCGAGTACAGTTTGCTGCAGAGCTTTGCGAAAAGTTTGATTCATGTAAAATTGTCATTGCCAACGAATTTCAGGCCGGATTGGATATTGGACTAGCCGAAAAACTGAAAATCGAAAGAACTGCCGAGGTTTTTAAAAGAGCAATGATTTTACTTTCAGTACCCGAGCAATCTATAGAAGTACTTGAAAATATTGCAGCAAGCACCAGGGATGAGGCAATTATTTTAAGGAATTATCTTGAAAAACATCCTGAGATTAAGAGTGTAACAATTGTCACATCGAATTTTCATACTTATCGGAGCAAAATAATGGTTGAGAAATCATTGTCACGTTTACCACAACCTATTGAAATCATTGTGCCAGACAACCCTTACTCTACTTTTAAACCCGATAAATGGTGGAAAGATCGCTACAGTTCCACTATGTTGATTCTGGAATATTTAAAGCTAATCAACTATTATGTAAGCGACAGGTTTGCGTTGTAAATAAAGACGCATTTATCACTCCCCGTATTTGATATCGGCTTGCCTGTATGCATTTATAAACGATTCGACATCACTCCATTTTAGATCATTAAACAGTTTTTCGGAAAAATACAATCGCGCATAGGCAGTCTGAAGCGGCAAAAAGTTGCTGATTAAATTTACGTCGCCTGTTCGGATAACAAGGTTAACAGGGTGCTGCACCCATAAAAATTCAAGAAAATTTGCGGGAGCATCAGTTCGCGAGAAAGCATTAATAATTTCATCCAAAGGATTGTAATCAATACATAAATTTATGCGTAATTTAGGATTATTAGATTGATAAACAGGAACATTCAATATATCATCAAAATCAATTCCTGCAAATCGTTCCATTTTCCCAACAATTTTTATCTGTACATTCATATCCTCAATAAAGTGTTGAGCATCCCTTGTTAATCCTTCTTTTATTTGTAACAAAAAGGCATCACTTTCTTCTTTACTTCGTTTGAAATTTTGTGCACTTGCCAGATAAATACTCAACTCATCTACCTTTTTTTCAATGAATAAAGGAATAAACTGTTTTATTAATTTTCTTGAAACTGCATAGGAATGCGTTAGATCGGTACGATTTTTTGCAGCCCATCTCCTGCCACCATCAGGAATTAATCCTATGTGTAAATACTCGCTCTTGGAAGGATGAAAATTGTGAAGGTTATACATGATTTTGTAGAATATGAGCAAAAATAGATAAAGCAACCCGATTAGAGGTTGCTTCATTTTGTTTGATGAAAAGTTCTATTGCTTTAGCCGGATTAATTCATAAAATTTTGTTGCGAGATGTTCGAATACCAACTAAGTGAAACTTCCAAAATAACTTCCTCAATTGTCAATCGCACCTCCCAAAGTGTCGGGCCAAATTTTTAAAGACTACCCCTCCCAAATGTATAACTAACTGTTATACATATTGATTCGTTAGCTGACGAATCGAGATCTAAAATATCTTTTTTAAAAAATGTTTACCGGACAACACTGAATGAAAACATTTACTTCTTTTGATAGCTTAATCGTTTTGCCCAGTTCAAGGCAGGTTTTTCGACAAGTTTATAAAAAATCCATGCAAAGACAACAGAAACTATTATCGCTACAAAAACAGCTATACTTCGGTGCGTTTCATTAGGTAAAAAATTCTCGGCCAGGTTTATAATCCGACCTCCGATGGGAATATGAACCAAATAAAGTGAATAAGAAATATTGCCGATAAACTTTGAAATCTTATCGTTGAAGTCGAGATACATTATAAAGAAATAAGGCAAAAGCGCAGCAATCAGGTAGCGTTTATCAAAGCGCACAAAGATCATAATAAGGGTTAGCAAAATCAGAATTCCAAACTCCTGTTTGCTTATATATCCAACTTTGAATTGAAACATCAAAATGCCTGCTACAAACAGTAAGCCGTAGGCGAAAATCAGGCTGTGCTTGTCGACCACAAACGACAAACCTGAGAACAGGATGATTATTATATAGCTGTATAGCTTGTTGTTGCTGATAAGCAGCGGGAACAGCAAGGCTATCAATAAATAGTACTGAAATTCAATGGCCAGGGTCCAATACACATCATTGTACCAGGGGTAATCGAAAAATGCGTTCAGGTATGCAAAATGCAATCCAAGCGCAGTTGGATCAATTGTAAATTCAGAACCTCTGTAATAGGGTGACAAGGTGCTTGCAAAGTTCAACAGCAATACGAGTGCAATGCTGACAAGATAAGGAGGCTCTATGCGTACAAATCTTTTTCCAAGAAACTTCCAAAAGCTGGAAATATGATAGTTTGCCCTGTACATTGCATAAGGGATCACAAAACCTGAAATCACAAAAAACACTTCAACACCCAGAAAACCATATCTCCCGACAATAAACAAAGGATTATCCTTGCTCAGCAACTCCGGATTCCCATGTGTAAAGTGAAAAAATACAACTGCAAGGGCGGCCAATCCCCGCAATAAATCAAGTGATCCCAGATAGCCTAAATTTACTTTCGCTTTCTCCATATAACGATGTATTAATTGATTGTCTGCAAAAAATGTCTTGCCCTTGTTTCGTCTGTTTTAAAAACATACTCATTAAGCCCGGCTACTGCGTCAATTTCAAAGTCATTCAGTTCAACTTTAAAACTATCCGAAGTCAATACTCTTTTTTCAATTTCCCATAAAATCGGGTCGCTGCTGTATTTTTTACAGGCGTTCAGCAATCCTAAAAGCTCAGTTGTTCGTGTTGAGTAAAAAGTCTGAACAGGATACAAGGCCTTCATATTTACATAAGCTACCGGAATTTTTTGGTGAACTGCATGAAGTAAAATACTGTAAATAACCTCAAAACCATTGCAATCATTAAATGAGTCGATAATTTTGTCAATTCTAAAACCCTTAAAACCACATGAAACATCAGGAATCAACTCACCGGTTATGTGTCGGAAAAGTAGAATGGCAAACAAATTGGATGCAATTTTTGATGATGGAATATGTGCAGTTTGGGCAAAACGAATTCCAGTTACCAAATCATAATTTTCCAAAAGTTTTTCGAAAGCTTCAATGTGCACAACGTCGTGTTGCCCATCACCATCCAACATTATAAGATGTTCAAAACCATTGCTTTTTGCAAATTGAGCAGCTGTATTATACACCGCTGAAAGCCCTTGATTGACATCATGATTGACAATCCGAAAGCCGTTATTCAAAACGATTTCTGCAGTTTCATCGGTGCAACCGTCGTTCACAACGATGGTTCGTTCCCTGCAGAGGTGCAAGCTTTCGAGTAACAATCCAATATGTCTGGCTTCGTTAAAAGCCGGCAAAACAATTAATGGCTTTTTCACATTTTCTGATTTATTTAACTATGAACTGAGTTAGTTTGCGCAGGTTTTTAAGAACGAGTGTCAAAACTGATCCAAATTCGTTATCATGTATAGCTTTCATATCCTCCTTGCTTTTCTTGATGATATTTTTCAAACTCCGGTTGCTGGCGCCTCCAACCCTCATTTTCACCATAACTTCAGGCAGGTAATGTGTTGTGATGCGATATTTTCCAAGAAAACGGAGCATGGTATCGTAATCGGCAGCTATTCTGAAATCAGTATTAAAAACACCATGCTGGTCGTAAATTTTCTTTTTTACATAAAAGGTGGGATGAGGCGGCATCCATCCCCTTCTGAGCCGTCCAATTGTAAATTTACCTGATTTCCAATAGCGAAGCACTTTATTGGTGTCATTTTTGTAAACGTACTGAAGATCGCCATAAAGTGAATCGGTATCGTGATTTTTGAATATTTCGGCTACTTTTTCAAGGATTGTATCCGAAGCAAATAGGTCATCTGAATGCATAAAGCCAATTACATCTCCTGTTGCCATTCTTACTCCCTTGTTCAAAGCATCATAAATGCCTTTATCAGGTTCGCTGACAAACTTTGATATTCTATCTCCAAATGACTTAACCACTTCTACTGTATTGTCCTTTGACTTACCATCGACGATAATGTATTCAATATCAGTATATGTTTGCGACAAAACAGAATTAATGGCATCAGCGATTGAGTGTCCGCTATTGTAAGCTATTGTAATAATTGAAATTTTCATATTGGTTGGTTTTTAGGAAATTATACGATCTTTTACTTTCATTGCCGGATTTCCCTGGTAGATACTGTATGAATCAAGGTTTCGGGTAGCCACTGAATTCACTGCCAATACACTGTGTGAGCCGCAAACCACTCCCGGACAAACAACGCTGTGAGCACCAATCCATGCGCCATCTTCAAGAATTATGGGCTTGGTTATCAAGTCGAAACTGGTTTTCTTGAAATTATGATTGCCACATAGCAACATGGCACCTTGCGAAATGCAGCAATTGCCTCCTATTTTCACTTCGGCAAGGTTATCAATCCATGCCTTTTCACCGATCCAGCTATGGTTGCCGATTTCGAGTTTCCAAGGGTATTTGATGTTTACTGCAGGTTTTATTACCACACCATTGCCAATTTTTGCACCAAACAAGCGGAGCAAAACAACCTTAATGCTGCTTGACGGATTAAGCGGATTGAGAAAAAACAAAATATTAAAGAAGTACCAAAACAAGCGTTTGATAACACCACCGCCTGTATCAAAGTTGCCAGTAGTGTAGATGGCCAGGTTAGTTTTATTGTTCATTTTCAAACAATTTTATGTTTTGATCACGAATACTATTGTCCTGCATAAAAACTTTTGCAAAATTGAGGGCTCTCTGAGACCACTCATTGTATTCTTCCTGATTCATTTGGAGTAAAAGTTTTATAGCTTCATGAAAACTATCGATTTTTTGAAGTGGCAAATCCCAGCCTGCCTTTTTGCTTTGCAATCCTCTCCAAGGGGTGTTTTCACTAATAATTACAGGCGTTCCTGCCATGAAGCTTTCAAGGATTGTGTGCCCAAAGTTTTCACCTGTTGTTGGCATAAACATCGCATGATAGTTTTTTAATGCAGGCAAAACCTCCTCTCCCGGAATACTGCCTTTGTAGTTAATTTTAATATTTTGCGGCATTTCCTGAATACTTTTCAGACAGTCGTTCCAATAATCCTGATTATAAACAGGTCCGTAAATATCATATTCAATATTTCCATTGCCAATTGTTTTTAAACAATTTATAGCATAAAGCGTGTTTTTTTCGGGTGAAATACGTGCAACCGAGCAAAGTCTAAGGATTCCAGCCTCTTTATTTCGTGCCTTCCATTGCTCAAGCTCAATTTTCATTGGAAGTTCCTCTGCAATAATTACTTGCGCCTTGCTCCCTAATGCTTCTTTAACATCTTCAGCTTCAGCATGATTTGCTGCATGAAAAACTACATTTTTGTAGAAACCAGTGATTTTGGAAAATTTCAAAAATGCTTTTTTACGTGTGCTTTTAACCGAAAGAGAGTGTTTGCCAATCATTCCATGAGCACTCAGCACTGTGTGTACTTTTTTGTTTCTCACCAAAATCACAGGTAGTATCGAAAAATAGAATGAATAAACTCCATGAATAAAAACTACATCAAAATTGATGCTGTTTACGATCTTTTTTATGTTTGAAATTGACAGTTGGTCTGCTGAGATATAATAAACATCAGCATTTGGCGCAACTTTGTTCCATGCATTGGATTGAACTGCGGAATATGGTGTTACTTCGCAATAATCAGTGTCCCGTGTTATTATTTTGAAGTGATAAACACCTTCAAGATGTGCAACCTGATTAGAAAAAGCTTTGATTGTTCCTCCGGCTCGGTAGCCCGGAAGATACCAATCGATAAATGAAAGTATTGTTTTCATGATAATCTTTGGTTTTCAGATTTAGGAATTTTCGGCAATCGATTGATAAAGAGCGGCATATTTTGCAGCTACTGTTGCTGGCCTGAAACGTTGAACATTTTTTTGTCCTTTTTCAATCAGATCATTTCGTAAAGAGGCATCTGTGATAAGCTTTGTCAAAGCTTCACGGATTTCCTCAACACTTTCGGGATTTATAATTAATGCGGCATCTCCGGCTACTTCAGGCATGCTCGTTCGATTGGATGTTATTACAGGCCGGCCTACAGCATTTGCCTCGATAATTGGCATTCCAAAACCTTCGTATAATGATACGAATGACACGATATCAGCCAGTTCGTATTGCTTAATCACCTCAGAATAAGGCAAATTAAAGTAATTCACATAGTCGATCTTATGCTTAAGCAGCAATTGTTTGTGGTTTTCACGCAAATGTCCAAGCACAGTAAGTTTTACCTTCATTCCATCAATAGCCTCGATGAGCCGTTCCAGGTTTTTATTGTGTGCTGTTCCCAAATGTAAAATGTTTGGCTTTTCAGCATTGAAAGTATAAGCTTTGTAAGTTATTTCAGGTGAAACACAATTGTGTACAACGACGATTTTTTCAGGCGTTATCCGTATCATTTTCAATAGTTCCTGTTTCGTGAATTCGGATATCACAGTAATATATCTTACGCGTTGTGCAGGCAGCGTAAACCACACAAGCTTTACAATAAAGCGCGAAAATCCACTCAGTCGCTTTAGCACCTCAAGGTCATGAATGGTAAGTATAGTGCGCTTTTTATGCATCAAAAAAGCAATGAAATGCACATCGCCTGTAATATGGTTCACCTGACCTTGTTGCGGAATTACTTCGAAACAGCTTTTGATGCGATTGAGGAAGCCTTTGCTGGTTTTACTAAGGTAATAATTGCTGTAGGCTATGTTGTCTGGCAAACCTGACTGAATAAAACCAAACAATTCCTCGATACTAAAATAATCTGTAAACGGTTTGCGAAAAAAATAGACCACCTTTGTTTTCATTGCGAGCTCCTTACATTTTTATTTTCAACACTTTAGTCATCCCAAAAAATACCATAAATGCCACCATGGCAGCTTTTGTAAAGTGATTGAAAACTGTTGCAAAGTCAGTTTCAGCTTTAATCACCTGAAAAAACAAAACAGGAAGCCATAATATGAGTGTTGGATACTTTTTCGATAAATCAATTACGCCAATTATAATGACATTGTAGAACATCCCAACAAAAAACAGGAATAATATACCTCCAAGCACTCCATAATTGGCATATCCTTCGCCTACGAGAGAAATATCCATGCTAGTTGTTTCGGGCAATTCTGTTCCGGTGAATCGTTCAAAGTTGGCCCTGCCACCGGCCATTGCTTTTTTGGGCGCCAACACACGTGGCAATAGTCCTGCATAAAGTGCTGATTCAATGGTTTGGCCTTTTACAAAGGGATGATTTTCAGGCATATGATTCATAATTCGGGCAATAATCCAACCTTGGTTAAGACGTGCACCAATATTTTGCATAGCTGAAGTTTCAAAAAGGACCGAGGGATCTTCTAAGCGGCTCATAATCACTTCCTGATAGATTTCGCTGTTACTTTTGTCGCTAACGCTATACCATGTAGCCATGCGATATTCTTCCTTGGTGGATTGAATCAGCATAACAAGAATGAAACCTACTGACAGGATTGCAACTTTTCCAAGCATTGGAATTTTCAAAACAAAAGCTATAATCAACAACGAAAACATCAACCAAAGCATCAATTCTCCAAACATTCCCATGCGTACAGCCTGTAAGATAACCATTCCCATAACTCCGGAAAAAGCAATCCATTTGAGTTTGGAATCGGTGAAAAGTATAATAAACACCCCAACAAACTGTAAGCCAGATAGCAAAAAGAACAAGAAGGACAAACTTCTTGGCAAAAACTCGCCTGCAAACCCTGCAAATAAACCAATTCCGGCTATCAGATATCCCAACCAATTTTTATCAGCCAAAAACGCTTTAAGTTGGTCGATATCCTGTTTGTCGATAATTCTTTCATCAGTAATTGGGAAGTAAAGCCCAATGATCAATGCAGCACAAGCCGGAACCACATAGTGCATATATGTAGCCTCATCCACTGCCATATAATAAAGCTCATCATACGGCAAAATATTATAGGCCATCACCGGCCCGACAATCCATTGCAAAAGGGCCATAAATACAATTAAATCACGCACTTCGATGCGCTTGCCCAAATCCTGAACAAACTTGATGATCACCCCAAAAGAAAGCACAAGACCCAAAGTGGAAACATAGTAGAGATCGGTAAACAGGTCAAAATAGGCAAAAACTAAAATGCCTATCCCTATTAAACCCAAGCTCCTTCTTGTTAAATACATCTTATGCAGTTATATATTTTTTTCAAAACTCTTAACAATGTTTTCGAATGACCATTCCTCAATTTTAATTCTTGCGTTGACACCCAGTTGCAAAAGGTCATGTTTATTTTTTAGCAATACCCTCAAACTGCTCAGGCATTCATTCAGGTCATTCGATTTAAATGCCATTCCATTGAACTCATTAATCACTAAATCAGGCTGACAACCAGCTTTATCGCTTACCAGAACTGCTTTGCCACATGCCATTGCTTCGTTTACTACTAAGCCCCAGGTTTCGCCAGGACCTTGAGAAGGGAGCGCTACCAAATCGGCCATGTGATATACTGCAGGCATCTGCTGCTGATTTTGAAATGGCATAAAATGCACCTGTTTATTGCCCCTTGATTTCTCCAAAAGCTCATTCTCCAGATTTCCATTGCCAACAAACACAAGGTGTGTACCTTTGATGTTCAATTGTTGAAATGCCTCCAGCAGTAGAACCGGATTTTTCTTCGATTCAAATTTACCTACAAACAGCACTACAATATCCTCCGCCGGAATACCCAGCTCAGACCTGAAAGCAACAGCACGCTTTATAGACACCTCATCATCAGGCCTGAACCTGCTGTTATCGATGGCATGCGGGGCAAAAAACAGTTGGCTCTCTTCAAATCCGTGCTTCAGAAAATAGGCTTTGTTGTTTATACCAACATAAAAAGCACTGTCGCTGTATCGATACACAAACTTAAGGATGAGTCGGCGCATACTTTGCTTTATACCACCTGCTTCATCAATCAGGGTCGAATCGCCTCTGAAATACACTGGAATCTTACCATGAAAGTGTCGCATGGCATTAAAATGTGCTTTATAATTCCAGCCGTACACCAGCAAGGCATCTGCACCCCATGCTTTGATTTCATCATTCAGTGTAGGGCAATCAATCCCTTTAAAACCTATAGGACCGGGGTTTACAGAAACATTTTTTACAAAAGTGTAATCATATCCTTCGAGCAAAGGAATGTCCCATTTTATTTCTTTACCAAAATCCTTGTCAAAAATGGTTTCCTGGCTTTGGCTCCATGTATAAAATATTTTTGACTCAAGAAAGTCCGATTCAGCAAGCAGCGCAAACATTGGCGCATTGTATTGAATTGGATGTGAAGTAATTATGGCCAAACGCTTCTTTTTCATAGCTTAAGAATTTTATTAAAGAAGTCAAGTTGTTTTCGGGTGGCCTCACGAGCCGAAAAGGGTTCAAAAGCATTCCAATCAGTATCAGGTGTAAACGGAAGTTTTTTAAGCATTTTTGCGAAGGTACTCAAAACCCTTTCGCCAATTGATTCGGGCTGCTCTTCGTTCAAAAAACTGACACATTCACCCGCACGTGTATCGGTAAGTATTTCAACTACACTGCTTTGTTGGTTAAACACAGCAAGCAAAGGACGTTGGGATAAAATATAAGGATAAAGCTTCGATGCTGTATAATTGGTGTCGGTTGATCCTGGAACAATCAGTAAATCTGCTTCACTCAGCACATACATGGCTTCAAAATAAGGGAGCCTGTCGGTGATTTCGGTTACGTAATGCTCAACACCAAACCGTGCCGCAACAGGTTGAATGGTTTTTTGTCCGAGACCATCAGCTGCATAACTGGTGCCAATGAAATAAAAACGAACCTTTTCGAAAAGTTCCGGTGATTCCTTTAGCCCTTTCGAAAAAGCACTGAAAATTGCACCCAACGCCAGTTGCATATCATGACCTCCCCGACCGATATATACGAGGTGTTTCAATCCGTCATTTTTATCGAACACCTGATTGGTCAACCCTGAACTATTTAGCACATCGAAATCAACCGAAGCGCCTCCAAAAGGAATGACAGTACACATATCAGGTTTAATATTTGAATATCTTTCCATGAGTGTCTTTGGATACCCTGCAGAAACTGAAACAATACCATCAACTTTCTTCATAGCAAAAGCCTCCATGTATTTGTCGAGGCGGTAGGCAAACCAGAATTTTGGAGGACGCTCATGACGGGGCTTGTCAAGGTAGAAATCATTGCGCCAGGGGTCTTGCATATCAATTACATATGGCACATTAAATTTTCTCTTCCAGATACGACCAAGCACCATTACCGGAAATGCGGTTGTAGTAAAATAAACCAGATCATATTTTTCCGATTTCAGCAAGCGGTTGCCTTCACGGTAATAATGCAAAAGAGAACGGTATCCTGAATTTCCCAATCCGAATTTTCTTGTTGTTTGGCTGCGGAAAGCATTAATGCGAACAATTTCAGCATTCTCCGGAATAGTTTTCAACAATAACCCGTCTATGCTCATTTCGATAAACTCAGGTTTTACTGCGATAACAGTAGCCTCCCACCCAAACTCTTTCAAATAAGGCAGGCTCTGCCTGATGCGATGCATATCAGCAGCATTGATTGGTGGAAAATTCGGAGATATAACGAGTACCTTTTTCATATTCAATCTTTTAAATTACTTCAGAAACCCATTTCACAAGCATCGGAGCTTGTTTTTCCCAGCAAAACGTAACGGTAGCTGTTGTAAGCGCTTGCTCCTTGGCACGTTTAAGTGTTTGCTTGTCATTCAAAAATTTGCTAAGTGCTTCAATGAAAGCCTGTTTGTTTTTGTTTTCGAACAAAATCACAGCATCAGGACACAGGCTTCCAACCTCTTTTTGTCCGTCTGTATCTGTTGCCAATACAGCAATTCCGGCCAATAAATATTGAAGTATTTTATTGGTGATGGTCAGGTTTCGGCTATCAGGAACATATTCTTCTGTGGCTAGACCGATATCGTGTTCAGCAATACGTGAAAGTAGTTCAAAATGAGGCACAAGCGTGTGAAAAAACAATCTATGACCTTTGCTGTTAGGGAATGAACCCTGAAGCACTTTATCATAAGCTCCGAAAATATTTCCTCTCAAATGGAGGTCAATGGGTGTTTCAACTTCGTGCAGGGCTTCAATAAGAAATTCAAGACCACGTCCCGGTCCGACGGTTTGCGAATACCAATGCATGGATGGTCTTTCCTGATCTTCACGGTCTTTATATTGGCCATCCATCAATTTGCGCTCAGCCAAAGGAAAAACATTGTGCAGCACTTTGGGAGGTCTGGAATCTGCAAACGCTGACAGTGCCTTTGATAAGCTTTCGGAAGTTGTATAGGTTAAAACTGATTTTTGCAGAGCAAATTTCTCAGTTTTTTCGAGCAATCGCAGCGGTCTTGTCCGATTGGCTTCAGGTAGCAGGTCATGTGAATACCAGTCTTCAAAATCAAAAGCCACCTTGAAGCCTTTTCTAATCAGTTTGCAGCCAATCACAGTGCTAATCTCCTGATGGCAAATATATAAGTCGGCATTTTCCCGGATCGCCGCCTTTAAGTTCCTGCGGTAATCGTATCCCAATGCATAGGGCGTTTCTACACCAAATCTTGCAATCAACTCACCTGCCAGCCTGCGTTTGATCCTTTCTTTTAGCCGGTAATTGGAAGATGATTGGTTGTGAATCAAATTCACCACAGCCTTGTATTTGATTTTGCCGGCATCAATCAACTTAAGATCTTCTTCATATAAATCAGCATAAGTGAAGGTTGTAAGAATATGAACATCGAAACCTGCCGCAGAAAGCGCATTGGCTTCTTTAACAACTCTTGGATTCCTGCAAAGGTGACTCTGGGTTAATATACAAATCTTTTTAGCCATAGCTATTTTTTATGTGTGACAGAATGAACAAACCGACGTAGATGTTTGGCGGCTTTCCAGCCAAAGACCAATTTAGTTGTTTCTACCAGGCTTCCTCCTAAAACAGGCAAAGCTGGCTTCATGCGTGTTTGGGAAACTTTTTGTTTGCAGAACGCTACCAAATCGGGAAACATGGGATAGGCATTAACAGCAATCTCCTGATAGAGTGTGCTCATTGCCTGCCTGAACTGTGTTGAATTGGTATGTTCGCCAAGGTATTTAGCTTTACAATTAAGGGCATGGAGTGCACTTTCAAGATTAGACCGGTTATTGTAGCGGGATGAAATGTTGCTTCCACTTACAAAACGGCGGTAATAGTTTACCCCGCCTGTGGTACGAATTCCTTTTGATAGCAGCGTAACCCGTGCAAAATATTCGCCATCCTGATCGAGCAACAGACTTTCGTCCCAGGGGCCTGCTTTTCGGGCAATGTCCATCGGTGTGAGCCATGCACTTGTTTGCACCATCCATCTTTCGCCATAACCGCCATACAAACGTATCAAAAAGTCAACAGGATCGTCAGTATTGTGTATCCAGTCCGATTCTTCCCGCGGCAACATAGATTTATAATCTTCGCCATCCATAAAATGAACAGAAGGGCTTATACCCATATAACCGGGATTATTTATAAGCACATCCAGCTGGGCTTCAATTTTGTCGTAGCTTAATACATCGTCGGCATCAAGGTATTGTATAAAATCTCCTTTGCTGAGCGCCAGACCCTTGTTTCGGGCCACACATGCGCCGCTGTTTGTTTGCTTTAAAACCTTTACTTTATCTGACTCAAATTTCTTTGCCAGTTGAACAGTTTTATCAGCAGAACCATCGTCAACCACAAAAGCCTCAATATTTGGCCAGGTTTGATTCACTACGGAGTCAAGCGTCTCTTCAATGAATCGTTCGGCATTGTAGGATGGTATTACAATAGAAACCAGTGGTTTAAGATTTGTTGACATTGCAATAAAGGTTTAAACTGATAAATGTTTTTTTCTGTAGGATTCAAACTTATCCATTGGAATGTACCCGTGATACTTACGCTTATAGTCCATTTTTACTAATTTCTCTGGATCAAGTTTTTTAATCAGGCGGGCAGGGTTTCCGGCAATTACGCAATTTCCTTCGGGAAATGATTTTGTAACAACGGAACCTGCTCCAACAACGGTAAAATCACCCAGTTCAACACCAGGAAGAATCATTGAATTCATTCCAATCCAGCAGTAGCTTCCTATTTTGGTAACACTCGAAAACTGTTTTATGTGATCATAAATCTCATGACCGCCACTCAATATTCCAACATTCTGAGCGATGAAAGTATAGTCTCCAAAAATAAGTTTACCTGATCCCTGAATGTAACAACCCGGGATAAAACCCGGATTGGTACCTACACCAACAAGAATGTTTTGAGCTCCAAGAATCCGGCTGGTAAAGTGTGTTGGCCAATATGCCTCACGATTATAGCCAAGTATTTTCTGCTTATACCAGCGTGAAAAAGTGTACCTGTCGTTTTGATTCTGGGTATCGCTAATAAACCTGAAATAGGGCAGACGCGTAATCATCCAGACAAAAATCTTCAAAGGATTCAGTAAAATATCCTTTATTTTTTCGGAGGTAATGTTCATGTTTCGGCCTTATTTACGGAAAGTAAAACTTATCACTTTTTTTTGAGGAGAACTCTGTTTAAAATTTCGGGATATCCCATTCCGGATTCTTTTTTAAGTTGGCGCATGATTGAAATTGAGTGGTTTTTGCCAACCCCAAGAATATATCGGGCCTGATTCCAACGCACCTGTTCCAATGCTTTGTTTCGATCAGATTCATTAAGGGGGCAAAATTCTTTCAGTAACATTTCTTCAGCGCATTTCACATATTTGAAAGGAACGGTGAAATCAGTACGGTTGTGCTGCATTTCCTGCTCCTCATGCTCGCGATACCATACAACTCCTTGCTGCATAAGCACTACAGGAAAGCGTGCTGCAAGTATATGCCACATTTCGAAGTCGCCTAAATAGCGCCGACCGGTAAAACCGCCTACAGCATCAAATGCATTTTTACTGATGATGGCTGAAAGAGGTGCTTTATGAAACAGCTGTTGCTTGAAGTAATGCCGATTGTATGCTTCTTCAGAACTGAGAACAAACGGATATATCCGGCTCTTATCCTGTGGTAGCGAAGCAAGTCCGAAACCTGCTTCCGGAAAACGCTCCATTCCCTCAACCATAACCTGCAGGCCTGTGGGATATATCATATCATCGGCATCTACATACTTAATGTATTTGCCCTTAGCAAGACTGGCTGCCTTATTCCGATTGGGATAATCGCCGAGATTCTTGTCGTTTCGTATCGAAATTACCCTTTTGTCGCGGCTTGCGTAATCCTGCGCAATTTCAAGACTGCGGTCCTTCGATTGGTCGTCGACGACAAGCAGTTCAAAGTTATCATACGTTGAGGCAAGCACACTTTCAATAGCTTGAGCCAGATACTTTTCGCGGTTGTAGGTGGTCATTAAAACACTCACCAACGGTTTTTCATTGTTTTGCATATGCCCTTTTATTAAGTTTTTTTTGATTGCATTCCCTGAGGTGGATAACCAACATAGCGTTTTTGTGATGATTCAATGCCTTCTATACCTTTGAATCGTGCGTTGTAGCCAAAAATAAGCGCAGCAACCCATGCAGCTCTTACCAAATGAAAATTGTACCAAAACCAATTCCATTTTTCGGCCCACCCCAACTCCGACATTTTCAGCAGTCTGATTTTTATCTGTGCCAGTTTTACAAATGGATTTTTAGGATAATTGATGTATCCATAAAACTTATAATTTTGATAAAGAATAATATAGCTTCGTTTAAAATAAAACGAAAAGTTTTGATGGTGGTAATGATAAACGCGTGCCCTATAGTCGTAAACTATTTTGTAACCGGCTTCGAGTGCATCTTTTGCCCAAAGTGTATCTTCTGAAAACATTAACTTTCGGAAAGGGAGTTTTTCTTTAATGCTCTTTCGGTACATTGCATTTACGTCGTCCCAATTGCAATATTGATGCTGTTGCTTGCCACTCAGACTTTTAAATTCTTCAGGGTTTTTAAACTGATATGTAAAAGGTTGAGCCTCAGAAACAGGCTTGAACCACTGCAGCGGGTTCTTGGTTTTATCCTTCGGAACGATTTGCTGCCCGCATACGCCTGCAACATCAGGATCATCAAAATGCGCGTGCATCAGTTCGAGCCAGAATTCATCCGCAGGTGTTGCATCCTGCACGGTCATAACTACAAATTCACCCTTGGAAAGCTGCATTCCTAAGTTTCTGGTTTCGCCGTGATTGAACTCTTTTGGATTCAGGTGATGGACGTGCACATCATAGTTTTTTAACAGATCTAGTGTCCCATCAGTTGATCCTGAATCAATTACTATAACCTCCATTTCATCGCGAACACTTTGTTTAAAAATACCATCAAGGCAGGATGCAAGTGTATCAATCCCGTTTTTGACAGGAATAACGACCGAAAACTTTATGTGTGAGGATTCTTCCATAGCTTTTCTTTTAGGGATAATAAGTGATTTTTCCGATACTGGAAGGTGTTTTTCCATGCTGAATGAGGTAGCGCGTAAACTGCTTGAAGAGTGGCAGGCGATAAAGTCTGGAAGTATGCAATAATTTCATTAAACGCATTTTAAGCCTAAAACGATTATCGAAAACACCTTTTTGCATACCAAAAGATAATGTTTCGTTGGCCACCTTATGATTAAATGCTTTTATAGCGCCAATCACTACGCTGGAGCCCAATATTTTGAGGCCATTTTTAATCTCAGCAGAAATATCTGGCAGTAATCTGTCAGCGTAAGTATAAAAAATCTTTTGTCGACTTGCCATTTTGGGAGGTGTATTGATTTCGCCCTGACTAATGCTTCCGCTCTCGTGTTGCCTGTAAAACACATCCGGCGGCAGATTTTCAGCCATGAAATACCTCATCCCCGATGATAGTGCATTCAGATGAAAATCAACATCCTGCCAGCAAGCCAGCCCTTCGGTAAATCCACCTGTTTTTTCAACCGCTGATCTAATCCAAAGCGGACCTGAGGTTTGCCAAACAGCATCCAGCATCAAAAATCTGATTAAAGCTGATCGCTCGTCACTCTTATTCCAAAGATTTCTGGCTTTTGTTATTTTGCTTTTAAAAAGCAACATAGGAAACACCCAAAAATCGTAACCGGTATTTGTTGAGGCTGTTACAACCCTTTGCTCAAGACAATGAGGCGCCAAAAGATCATCACTATCGAGAAATATGATATATTCGCCCTTTGATTTCTGAAAAGCAAGGTTTCGGCAGGTTGGTGCGCCATTGGGCATCCGGTCTCGTTTAAAATACTTAATCCTGCTATCTTTAACAGCATAATTTGCACCAACATCATCACTCTTATCGGTTGATCCGTCGTCAACAACAATGGCTTCCCAATTTGGATAGGTTTGGGCAATAATTGATTCCAGCGTCTCGACCATAAGCTCGCCCCTGTTGTAATTAGGTATTAATACAGAAACAAGTACTTGCTGCTCCATATTATGAATCTGAAATCAATGAATACATTATTTTTTAAAAAGTCCTTTTACAGCGACGCCCATTCTCACAACTTTATTACCCAGCATCGGAAATGAGATCATTTTCCAGGTTCTCATGTCTTTCCAGCCATCCCGGATAATCTGTCGGGCCAGTTCATTTCTGACACTTTTGTCGTTGGCATCACTCACTAAATTGTACATATAACGCAGGTCTTCCCTAAACCATTTTCCCTTAGGATGTTTAGCCAAATCCTGATCATTTTCAACAGCTGGCGGCGGAGGTGGAGGAACAGTTTCCCCTCGCATTATCGGGTCGGTACCTGAATTACGTCTTTGAATGGAGTATTCGATCAGCAAATTTCTGAAATGCTGAATCTTGTGTGCGTGCCTGTGAGTAGCCGAACCCGGATGAATACGCATATAATAGGTGCAAACATTCAGTACTCCGATTTTATGTTTTTCCAGCAACCGCAGCCAAAGGTCGTTATCTTCCGAAACAATGAATTCGGTACGATAGCAACCCAGATCGAGCACATCCTGTCTTCTGAAACAGGCAGTACCATGCACCACAGGGCTTGAGCTTCCGGATGAAAAGTCGTCAAAACTCAGATCGCGCATGTGTTGTCCCTTAAAAAACTTATTATTCGGCACCCTGTAATTGTATGCAATATGTCCGTTGAGGGTCATAAAGGCCTGTTGATTGCAAACCATAACGTATTCGGGATGAGATTCCAGAAAATCGATCTGTATTTTCAGACTATCTGGTGTCGAAATATCGTCGGCATCATGTCTTCGCACATATTTACCACGTGCTATTTTTAAACCGTTGTTCAGCGATCGGGCGACTCCCATATTTTGCTGCACTACGGCTACTATGCGCGGGTCTTTGTAGGATTCGATGATTTCCTGTGAGTCGTCTTTCGAACCGTCGTTGATTATCAGCAACTCAAAATCAGTAAAGGTTTGATTGAGTACACTTTCTATTGCAGGGCGTAAATAGTCGCGACCATTATACACCGGCATTAATACACTAACAAGGGGCTGCTTTTCCATAATCAACTATTAAAGCGCTTTCCAAATTGATCTTAATACAGTTTTGGCTCGTTTATCAAACGGGAACGGCCTGCGGATAAACTTTTCTCCTTGCTTGATAGTGAAACGCATACAATTCTCAATGTAATCAAAAGTGCCATACTTGTTTCCTAACCAAAGTGAGACATAGTAAGTGCCCGGGGCAAAAGAAATGTCTTTGACTTCCACCCTGATTTTTCTGTTTTCGCCCTTTGCGATATTTTTTATCTCAAAGAGGTCATCGGCGTTTGTAACATGCCCTATGAACTCGTTGGAGTCATTTCGTATGTCGAGGGTGAAATCAGCATAGTCGGCAGCTTCACGTGCAGTAAAGCTGGCTTCAACGTAAAAATTATCTCCCAAAAACAATTCATCAATTTCTTTACCCTGATCATCTGTCATTTTATATTGTTGCATTTCGACCAAACGTGTACCGCTTCGTTTTAGATTGGTTTCATCAACAGAGGATTTTTTGTAGGCGGAAGTGATATCGTGAATGGGACCTTCCATCAAAAGTGTTCCGTTTTGCAACAAAATGCCCCTAGTACACAACTGTTCAACTGCTGTAAGGTTGTGACTTACAAAAAGCACTGTCCGTCCACTTTTCGAAACCGACTGCATTTTGCCGATCGCCTTTTTCTGAAACTCGGCATCACCTACGGCGAGCACTTCATCCACGATGAGAATTTCGGGTTCAAGGTGGGCAGCAACAGCAAAAGCCAATCGAACGTACATCCCTGAAGAATAGCGCTTAACAGGTGTATCTACATATTTACTCACACCGCTGAAATCAACAATTTCGTCAAATTTTGATTTAATTTCACGTTTGGTCATTCCAAGGATTGCACCATTGAGGAATATATTTTCACGCCCGGTCAATTCGGGGTGAAAACCTGTACCTACTTCAAGTAAGCTGGCAATCCGGCCTTTTACTTTGATAACACCGGTTGTGGGAGCTGTAACACGTGAAAGCAGTTTGAGCAAAGTAGATTTACCAGCACCGTTTTTACCGACAACTCCCAGCACTTCTCCATCATTTAGGGAGAAATTGATATCACGCAGGGCCCAAACATAATCGCCATCGCGCACGTTGAGCTTATTGGACACCCCAACTTTCCGCGCCGGATCCTCCTTGCCTGCCATTTTCGCAAATAACCTGTTCAAGTCGTGGCTCAGTGTACCAGTGCCAACTACACCCAAACGGTATTGCTTTGAAACATCTTCGAACTTTATTACTACATCTGTCATAACTGTATGCTTTGCGTAATGTTAAACGAAATTTGAAACGACTATACGGTGTCCATGAATGTTCTTTCAACTTTGTTGAAAATCAGAATTCCAATTGCCAGCAATACAACCATAAAACCAAAGCTGTAAAGCAGGCCGAAATAGTCAACTGAACCTACACCAAGTAATGCTGTTTTGAAGGTTTCAACGATGGGTGTCATGGGATTGGCCATCACATACGCCTTGTACTTTTCGGGAATTTCCGACAAAGGGTAGATAATAGGTGTGGCATACATCCAAAGCGTTACTCCGAACGAAACCAGATGCACCAGATCGCGGTACTTTGTTGTAAGCGACGAAATAATAATACCAAAACCTAGTCCAAGGCCTGCAATCAATAAAACCAAAAATGGAACCAAGAGAATTTCTATGCCTGGAGCTACATGACTTCCTTTAGCAATGAAGTAGATTAAAAAACCCAGCAAGAATACAAACTGAATGGCAAAACTAACAAGGTTCGATATCACAACAGATATGGGCATAGCAAGACGGGGAAAATACACTTTTCCAAAAATACTGGCATTCTTGATAAAGGTTTGCGAGGTATCGTTAAGACATGTTGAAAAATAGTTCCAACCCACAATGCCAGTCATGTAAAAAAGCACCTGCGGAATACCATCCGTAGGTATTCCGGCAATATTACCAAATACCACAACAAACATAAGTGTCGTTAGTAGTGGCTGCACGATAAACCACAAAGGCCCAAGTATTGTTTGCTTAAATTTTGACACAAAATCACGCTTCACGAACATGGCAATCAGATCGCGGTAATGCCACAGCTCTGCCAGATTTACTTCAAACAGGCTTTTTTTAGGCCGGAGTATCATACTCCAGTTATCCTGTTGATTTAAAGGCTTGGTATTCATAACTAAAACTGTTATTTATTAATATACTTTTTCAGAAAATCGTCATAAGCATCTCTGATGCCATCCGTAAGATCTATTTTGGGGATGAATCCCAGACTTGTCAGCAAGCTAACATCCAATAGCTTACGTGGAGTACCATCGGGTTTTGTGGTGTCGAAAACAAGATCACCGTTAAAGCCAATTACTTCTTTTACGAGCAATGCCAACGCTTTTATAGAGATATCCTTGCCCCAACCAATGTTCACAAACTGGTTTTCGTTGTAATTATCCATCAGATAAACGCAGGCAGCAGCCAAATCATCCACATGCATAAACTCGCGCAATGGCGAGCCTGTACCCCAAATGGTTACATTTGGTGCGTTTTGCACTTTTGCCTCATGAAACTTTCTTATCAAGGCCGGCAACACATGTGAGTTCTGAAGGTCATAGTTATCTTCAGGCCCGTAAAGGTTTGTAGGCATAGCAGCAATAAAGTTGGTACCATACTGAAGATTATAGTTTTCGCACAATTTTAATCCGGCAATTTTTGCAATAGCATAAGGCTCATTGGTGTATTCGAGTTTATCTGTCAGCAAATACTCTTCTTTAATGGGCTGTGGGGCCATCTTGGGATAAATGCATGAACTACCCAAAAACAATAACTTTTTCACCCCTGCCACATAAGCCTGGTGGATTATATTATTTTGAATCACAAGATTTTCGTACAAAAACTGTGCTCTGTACAAATTATTTGCGACTATACCTCCAACTTTGGCAGCTGCATCAAAAACATAAACCGGTTTTTGTTCGGCATAAAATCCTGCCACCTGATTAGCATCCATCAGGTCGAGCGGAAAAAAGCGGACTGCTTCATGCTCAAATGCAGGTTTACGGTTTCGATAAGTGCCAATAATATCTGTAAAGCCCTGCTTTACCAGATTTCTGATTATGGCACTCCCTACCATTCCGGTAGACCCTGCAACAAATACGCGTTCATTTTTATTCATAGTAGTTCTTTATTTCAAATCCGCCTTCTTTCAGGTATTTATCCTTTTGCATCAGTTTGATGTCAGACTGCATCATATCATGCACTAATCCTTTTAGATCGTACTCAGGATACCAGCCCAGTTTGGTATTGGCTTTTGTGGGATCACCTATTAAAAGGTCCACCTCAGTGGGACGGAAATAGCGCGGATCAATCCGTACAACCACTGAGCCGGGTTCTACCTGAAACTCTTTGTGTTCGCATTTTACAACTATTCCAATTTCATTCACTCCTTCACCTTCAAAAGCTACTTCGATGCCTGCTTCGGCAAATGCCATTTTCACGAACTCACGAACTTCGGTTGTAACTCCGGTAGCAATTACATAATCGTCCGGTTCTTCTTGCTGGAGGATAAGATACATGGCTATTATATAATCTTTGGCATGACCCCAGTCGCGTTTTGCTGAAAGGTTACCCAGATAGAGTGTGTTTTCCATTCCAAGAGCAATTTTTGAAACTGCCCTCGTTATTTTTCGTGTTACAAAAGTTTCACCACGCACAGGGGATTCGTGATTGAACAGAATACCATTGCATGTGAACATATTATAAGCTTCACGATAATTCACCATGATCCAATAGGCATAAAGTTTGGCAACAGCATATGGAGAACGAGGATAGAAAGGCGTTTTTTCTGATTGGGGAACTTCCTGTACCAAACCATACAACTCTGAGGTTGAAGCCTGGTAAATCTTGGTTTTTTCTGTCAGTTTTAAAAGCCTGACTGCCTCCAACAACCTCAAGGCTCCCAGCGCATCAGCATTGCCGGTATATTCAGCCGTATCAAAAGATACTTTAACGTGGGACATTGCTGCCAGGTTGTAAATTTCGTCCGGTTGTGTTTCCTGAACAAGGCGAATGAGATTGGTCGAGTCAGTCATATCACCATAATGCAAAATGAAATTCTTGCTATCCAGAAACGGATCCTGATACAGGTGATCAACGCGATCTGTATTAAACATCGATGATCGCCGTTTTATACCATGAACAATATATCCTTTTTTCAACAAGTACTCCGAAAGGTAAGCGCCATCCTGGCCTGTCACCCCTGTGATCAATGCAACTTTGCTCATAAATTTAAGTATTAATTGTTTTAAAGTTTTCGTAAAAAATCAATGCCAAGTCTGCGAAGCTTCATGGCCCATTTGAAAAGAAAAAACCTCTTTGGAGCGGCTTCACCATATAATATATAATCACTGTCTTTTATTTTAACATTGGCATCGTTATACACCAAAAATGTATTGTGAATCTGATTACTTTCTATATCTGACAAGGCAGACACCATTTCCTTTTTTCTTGTGAAGTTATGGCGTATCACAAAAACTGAGGCATCAGCATACTTGTTTAGCAATATGGCATCGCCAAAAAGTCCGATTGCAGGAGTATCCATAACGATATAATCATAAATCTTCCGCAGTTCTTTAAACATAGCCTGAGTTTTGGACGATTCGATCAATTCGTCCGGATTGGGTGGTACAGGTCCGCTCAACAAAACATCAAGATTTCTGGTTGATGTTTTTTGAATAAACTGTTCTACCGGCAATTGATGAAGTAAATAGGAGGTAATGCCAAGATTGTCGTCCAAATCAAGTTCAACCGCAATATCAGGCCGGCGCATATCAAAACCTATGAGTAAGGTGCGTTTGCCGGTAAGCGCATAAGCAGAGGCAAGGTTTACGGCAATAAAGGACTTCCCTTCTCCGGCAACTGATGAAGTGATCATAACTACTTGCCGGCCTTCGGCTATATAAAGATTCAGTTTTATACGAATAATCCTGAAAAGTTCGGTAAAATAACTGGCTGGTTTTTTGAGTACAGCATCAAAATGGCGATAAGGATTGGGCGGAATGCTACCCGCAATTGGAAGAGTGGTATTTGCGGAAATGTCCTCCAAAGCCATTACCCTGTTGTTTAAAATCACGATGAAAAACAAAAACACTGATGGAAGCAGCAATGCCCAAATAATGGAATTCATATAAGCAGTATTCGGACTTGCCGAAACATTGGAAATGCCTGCATCTCCGGCAAAATCGACTACTTCATGATCAGGTGAATTGGCTGCTCGTTGTATTTCTACATCCGATTTTCGCTTTAACAGAAAATCGTAGAGGTTGTTGATGATTTTAAACTCACGCTCCAGAGCAAGATACTCTTTTTCGATAGCAGGAAGGCTGTTAAATTCTTCATTCAGCTCAAACAGCCTTTTTTCGGTATCACGCAATTTTATTTCGGTAGTTTCGATGGTACTGCGCATACTTTCGGCCAAGGCTTTTTTCATGTTTTGAATGTCATCTTCAATCACCTGAATGTAGGGGTTTTCGCGGGTCGAATTGCGAATCAATCCATCTCGCTCCTGTATTCGAAGAGATAATTTACCGGCCAAGGCATTAAACATGGGCAGGTTTACTCCCATTGAAGATGGCATAACCAAATCATCAATATCATCTTTAGTGCTCACATAATCATACAAATAGCGGTAGTAAGTAAGGTCGATACGAAGGTTTTTTGCATCTTTTGATTCAGTATCAAGATTCTTTACCATGGTACCTATTTTTTCCTGCATAAGCATAAACTTATGCAACTGCCTGAAATCTTCAAGTTTGCGTGCTGAATTATCCAAATCACGACCAACATCAATAAGTTGTCTTTCGATGAATTTAATGGTATTGGTGAGAATCTGGTTCTTTTTTTCAAGGTTGGTTGTAAGGAATTCCTCTGTTAGTTTATTCAGGTAATCACGTTCTTTATTTTTGTTTGATCCTCTGGAAGAGATCACAATCATGGAAGTGCCTCGCTCAACATAAACATCAGTTTTTCCCATGTATTGGTTGGTTAGCCCATTGATATCGTTGATCTGGAAGGCATAACGTATTCCCGAATACTCTGAAAGCTTAACCCCCTTATGTGGTACAACCCAAAATTTAAAGGTAGATGCTTGAATGGTGTCGCCAATTTTATACCTTTTGGGTGTTTTAAAATAATCGGCTTCAGGAGAACTTATTTCTATCTCGGTATCAGATACAAAATTGATATACAACTTTTTATATCTGATTTGCCAGTGATTCTCATCGAAATCTATCCTAAACGGAGCGTCTTTATAAATCTCGATATTAACAAATTTTCCGGCTTCAAAATAGGAAACCATAAAGTCGAGTTTTTCGACAATACGCTTTATTTGAGCATATGACTTTAATAAAGCAATCTGATTATCAATTAATTTACTGTTGAGAAAATCTGGTGTAGATGAAATAGCCCCACGTTCCATCAGAGCCGAAGTATTACTTTTATCTTCAATAAGAACAGTTGTTTTAAGACTGTACATCGGAACGATGTATTTGTTTTTGTTTTGTGCAAACAAAAAGGCGATGACAATTGCAATGAAAAATATATACCAGTTTTGAGCATATTTGCGCAAAATTCTTTTGACATCCAGGTCTTGTTTTACAGAATTTACTGTTTTACCCATTTTAATTGTTTAAAGCTGATAGTTGTTGAATAAGCAGCAATACTGTAATACTTGTAGTTAGGAATGTTGAAAGTAATGTAAGAGAGAAAGTTGGAGTAAGACCTATAGCTTTTGCCCGGCTTGGTTCAACATAAATTACATCATTCGGAAATACATAAAACATATTGTCGCCAATCATGTTTCCGCTAGTAACATCTACAAGATATACTTTTTGTATTCCATTTACTTTTCTGAAAACTTTTATTTCTTTGCGCTTTGCGTATTCATTAAGGCCGCTTGCCAGTGTAAGGGCTTCATAAATCGTTATCCGGTTCTTGGTCATATTATAAATGCCTTCCTTTCGCACTTCACCCAATACATTTACATAATTGTTGATTAGTTTCACCTCAACCCTTATTCTTTCGCCCAAAATCCGCCTTGCTGCCTGATGCACTTGCTGCTGAGCTTCACGCACTGTGAAGCCGCCAACCAGTATTTTACCTAAAAATGGAAAATCGACATTTCCTTCATCATCAATATAATATCCTATAAGTGCCTGATTGGTCTGATTCAAAAAATTGATGCCTCCCAACGGTTCCATAAAAATGGACAGCTCTTTTTCTACTGCTGTTACTGCTATGTAGAGGTAGTCGTTTGACTGAAGAATGTACTCTTTCAAAACTGTATCTTCCGAAACAAATTTGTTGGCATAGCTTGAATCATTAATTTGCTCATACTGCATCAAGGTGATGTTTTTCTGAGGAATGCAGGAAATAAAGGCCTGACCAATGACCAGTAAACCTATAAGCATGCGAAGTGCATTTGTGGTCATATAGTTTTTTTTTGTTATATTTTTTTTCAGTCGCAAATATAACCAATTATCCTTGGTTTTACAAGCTTACAAAAAAAAACGAGAATGAATAGGTGTATGACTGAACATGAAGTTTATACCAGTTTATTCATGGCATGCAACAGCTCGATGCGTCTAACTGGTTTGGTCAAAACGGCCTGAAAACCAGCCGTTTCTACATCAGCTGCTATTTCATTATCTGTAAAGGCTGTATGACAGATTATTGGGACTAAAGCGAACTTCGGCCAATTTTTCAGGATTTCCTGTTTTAACAAAATTCCATTCCAGGGTTCCGGCAATCCAATATCCATAATAATCAGGTCAAAGTGAACGCCTTTAGCGATGCTTCTTTCAAGAATATTCAATGCCTCATTGCCCGAATGTGCATACACCACCTTGTTCAGTTTGCTGAGATACATTTTAAGTACTGCCGCATTAAATTTGTCATCTTCGACAATGAGCACAGAGGGCTGCAGCTCCGACAATTTTTTCTCGAGCACTTCCTCAGCATCTGCTGCTCCATCAACAAAACAGGAATTAAATGAAAGTGTTGGAATAAGTCCCATATGATCACCTTCGTCAAGCCATAAGCCTGCCTCCAATGCAAACAATTCTTTCAGCACTTGTCTTATCTCAGGATACGCAGAAAATGCTTCAGCGTTGTAATTGAAAATTTTTGTTTCGTTTTGGTGGTTTATTTCATCAACAACCCTGAATGGGAAATCGAGGCCTATATTGTCAATTTGTACTTCAAAACAAGAAGTCTGCTTGTTTTCCGCAGTTTGTATCTTCACCTCGCCGCTACGTGTGAATTGAATTGCCCTGCTTATAAAATAATCTAAAATATAGTGAAGCCGGTTGTTATCGGTAAGTAGTTTAGGCAGGGCAGATTCGTTCCAGATAACAGGAATCTCTATACCGGTATTGTTTTCTTTGTGCTTATCAATAAGTTTTTTGATTACATCAGCCGGATTAACAATACTCAGATTCAGGTTTATGCTGTTTGAAGGCATGTCTGATTCTTTACCAATTAGTATTTGCTTGAGTTTATGACCGCTTTTAAGCAGATTTTGCACTGTTTTTTTAACTTTTTGATCCGATGTAACAATGCTTTCATGCATTAAGGATTCGGCAAACCCAAGCATTCCATTCAAAGCTGTCCTGATTTCGTGTCCGCCCTCAGCCGACTTAGCTTCGGGCACTATTGATTTCGCCGACTGTTGATCTGCCTTTTCAATTGGTTTCATCTGAGACCCTCGGGCAGTGTTTTCGCTGAAAGAACCCACTGTCGGTTTTTCATCCTTTTGAGAAAGCTGCTTTGTAATAATCACGAGGTATTTCTGGCCTTCTATTTCCGATTGGTCTGCATAAACAGGCAAAATGGATTTATTGGCTGTAAGCATAAATAGCTTTCGTTTAAAATCAAGCAAACTTTTTCCCTCGAAAGGATTTGCTTCGCCATCAGGAGTAAGCAATAAATCACGAATGTCAAGTTCAACCCAGCTTTGGTCACTGTATCCTGAAAGCGTTTCGAATAAGCTATTTGCAAGAAGCACATCGCCTTCCGCATCCAACAATACAGCTGCTTCAGGCTTAAAATCGATGATCGATTTATAGTACTGCCTGTTCGATAATTGTTTTGTGGGCTGCTTGTCCCTGTTGCTTGATGATGTGAAAATAGTCTATGTTTTTAAAAACACATCCCTATGTACGTCTGTTGCCAAAAAAAGTTTCTGTCATATAAAATTCTTGGTTAGCTTTCGATCATTGCCCAAAGGCTTGTGGTTGCAGTATCCCAATTCAGCAGTGATTCGTACAAATCTCTTGATGAAATTGAAAGCGGCACATAACGGGAAGCATAAGCAGTAAAAATTTCTGCAATCAGATTGGCATAGGCATTGCCTCCGGCTGATAGCGGCAAACTGTATCTGGTTTTGCCTTTATGCAGTTCCTCCAGAAGCCTTTATGTTGTAAAAAAAGCCAAGAAGCAAGAACACGCTAAAAAACAATGCCGAAGCATTCAATATTGTTTGGCTAATTCATGAAAATGGCTTTGCCGAAGTTTGGTCTTATAATTGCAGGTATATGTCGAATTTGTTCTTATTGCAGAGCCAACTGCACCTAACCTGATT
>JAGYLH010000229.1 GCA_018400955.1 Bacteroidales bacterium | reverse complement strand
AGCAATCAGACCTCGTTTGATCAACTTAGTATACATTTGGGGACCTTAGCTGATGGTCTGGGTTGTTTCCCTCTCGCGCACGGACCTTAGCACCCATGCGCTCACTCCTGGATATATGTTATAGCATTCGGAGTTTGTCAGGATTTGGTAGGCGGTGAAGCCCCCTAGTCCAATCAGTAGCTCTACCTCTATAACACTTACTCCAAGGCTGCTCCTAAAAGCATTTCGGGGAGTACGAGCTATTTCTCAGTTTGATTAGCCTTTCACCCCTACCCACAGCTCATCCGAAGTCTTTTCAACGACAACCGGTTCGGGCCTCCATTCTGTGTTACCAGAACTTCACCCTGGCCATGGGTAGATCACAAAGTTTCGCGTCTACCACCACCAACTAAACGCCCTATTCAGACTTGCTTTCGCTTCGGTTGCCCCCGTAACCGGGGTTAACCTTGCTGATGATGAGTAACTCGTAGGCTCATTATGCAAAAGGCACGCCGTCAGCTACTATCCCGAAAAATCGGGAGTTGGCCTCCGACCGCTTGTAAGCGCACGGTTTCAGGTTCTATTTCACTCCCCTGTTCGGGGTGCTTTTCACCTTTCCCTCACGGTACTAGTTCACTATCGGTCTCTCAGTAGTATTTAGCCTTACCAGATGGTGCTGGCAGATTCCCACAGGATTTCTCCGGTCCCGTGGTACTCAGGATACTGTTAGGTAGTAAATCTATTTTGCATACAGGACTTTCACCTCCTATGGTCCAACTTTCCAGAAGTATTCTGCTATAAATTTACATTCCACGTTACAGTCCTACAACCCCAACATTGCCGTAACAATATTGGTTTGGGCTTTTCCCCGTTCGCTCGCCACTACTTGGGGAATCACTAATTGTTTTCTTTTCCTCCGGTTACTTAGATGTTTCAGTTCACCGGGTTAGCCTCCCGACAAGTCGGGATATCACGTCTTCAACGTGATGGGTTGTCCCATTCGGAAATCTCCGGATCGAAGGTTATTTGCACCTCCCCGAAGCTTATCGCAGCTTATCACGTCCTTCATCGCCTCTGAGAGCCAAGGCATCCACCGTACGCTCTTATGTACTTTCTTACAATCTTAACTAATTTGTATAGTGATCAATCAATTTCTGACTAATCATTAATGTATTTTCTTTCAATATGTCAAAGAACTTCTACCGATTATATTAATCGGTACTGTCAAGAGACAGTAT
>JAGYLH010000228.1 GCA_018400955.1 Bacteroidales bacterium | reverse complement strand
AAACTGGCGAACGACCTGCTGACCTTATCAACTGAATTACCAAACGTAATCTATTGCTATACCGGTCAAACAAGCTCTTATCTTTCAGGTTACCTGCAAATTTTAGGATACAATTCTTTATCTCTCCTTTACGGTGGCAATGGCATGATTTGGGACGTAATGAACGATGCCGGAACACCCAATACCTTCATCCCCGAAACCGAAATTAAAAACTATGACTACGTAACCCCTTAGTTTTAGATATAATTGCTTGAAAACAATTTGAACTTGTCTTGTCAAAACCAATGGCAAGGCAAGTTCATTCATTTAAACCCATTACCGATGAAAAAACTTAATTACCTTGTGTTTATGGGAATCTTAGTTGGGTTCCTGTTTACCACTTCCTGTAAAAAGGATGATGACACAGACCCTCAGATTAACGAATCCGAGGTGTTGGCAACTTTCCTTGAGTCTGCTGAATCGCCATATGGAAAAGACTATGTAAACACAGACATGTCCTCCATTACAACAGCTGCTGATGTATATCAGCTAACATTGACCGGACAGGTTTATGTTATTGACACCAGGGCTGCGGCTGATTTTGCTGCCGGACATATCGAAGATGCCGTGAATGTGCCACTTGGCCAGGTACTTGACCACATCAAAACTATTAACCACGAATCCTTTGAAAAAGTAGTTGTAGTTTGCTACGGCGGACAATCGGCCAGTTATGCCGCCTCATTGCTGCGGATTAACGGCTATAAAAATGTATTTTCCATGGGATTTGGTATGTCATCCTGGAATGAAGTTTTTTCAGGGCCATGGACCAATGCTGTCAGCAATGCTTACCAATCGCAGTTTACCGCTGATGTAACACCAAAACCCGAAAAAGGCGAAATGCCTGCTCTCAATACCGGCAAAAGTACTGGCCTTGAAATTCTGGAGCATCGCACCACTGAATTACTCGAAGCTGGATTTTCGCCTTGTGGCATCACAGCCCAGTCCGTTTTTGATAATTTGTCTTCTTTTTATGTTGTAAATTATTGGCCAGAAGCTCAGTACCTTGACCCAGGCCATATTCCAGGTGCTGTGCAATATACACCCAAGCAAAGCATGAAACTGGCAGCCGACCTCAAAACCCTGCCCACCGACAAACCCATAGCCATCTATTGCTACACAGGCCAGGGAAGCGGATTCCTGAGTGCCTACCTCAGGTTGCTGGGGTACGACGCCCGCTCAGTAATGTTTGGTGGCAGCGC
>JAGYLH010000227.1 GCA_018400955.1 Bacteroidales bacterium | reverse complement strand
TATGCAAATAAAACGTCTTTTTTTCGATACTGCCTTCGGCCACTAAAAAATTCACCATCAATTGCACAAAACGTTTGGTACCATTGATCAACAGGCGAAACTCCTTTTCGTTGATGCCATCCGGGCTCAATGAAAGCTTGGTCAATAGTTTTTTCCTGCTGCTGTTTACAAAGTCCATATGGACAACATCCTCCTTCGTTTTAACAATCCGGTTACTGGCCTCAAGTTGTTGAAGCAAAGAAAACAATTCACCTTTGCGGATTTGCTCCCGATTGGCAATCGTTTCCAGTTCGCTAATGGCAGTGCGTTCAGTGCCCAATTGCGAAACCGTTTGCTCCAGCCACTGCAATCGGGCAAGCACTTTTTTATCCATTTTCACACGATGCCCTTTCAGGGCATAGGTGTTTTCTACCAATTTCAGCAGGCCTTTGTTTAGCATATCATCAAGCAGCTGATTGAGCAGGCCGGCTTCCATGCTTTTTGAATTGATTTTTAGTTTTCCGCTAAGTTCAGGAATACTCAATCCCTTTTCAACCAATGGATTCTGCAAGTGCCATTCGTTCAGGAATTGCAACACTGTTTCCGACATTTTGTAGGTGTATTCACTACTGACCAAATATGCATCATGGTTGTAATCACAACGTTTCAAATTGGATTCCAAAGCTTTAATAGCACGATCAAGCTGTTCTTCCCCAGTATCTAAAATACGGCTGAGCTCCGCCATTTTTAAGGGTACATTCGATTTTTGAACTTCAAACAACAGCCTGTCCTTCAGGTTTTCGGCTTGCTCCATCACATCGCTCAAGGCTTCCACACTGGCTTTCAATTTTTCGGTACGCCGCCGATGGTGCAAAGGTTGTGCGTCGATTACCATACCCCCGCCAAAAGTTATATCGCTGGATGTGTTGCGAAGGATAAAACGGTCTTTGGGAAGCAACAGGGCTGGGCGGTCCAAATGAATCTGGGCCACAGCCTTTTCGCCTCCTTTGAGCAGGTCGCGATTGATGAGGTGCACACGGGCAAGCGCCGAAAAGGTACCGGTGTGAAACAACTGTTGCGACCAAATCCCTAAATGATGATTCCCTTCAAAGAGTTCAAGCTTTACATCAATCATTTGCGTTTCACGGATAGGACTATCAGTCAATAGCATGCCGCGCTCAAAGCCGCTGAACTTTATGCCGCTGATATGCAAGGCAGCCCGGTCGCCGGCTGCTATTTGCTGCACCTGTTTGCCGTGGCGTTCTATGGCCCGTACCTTTACTTTTGGCTGGTTTCCGGGCAGCACGAAAAGCTCAGCGCCCACCACAGTTGTTCCTTCCAAAACCGAACCTGTAACTACAATACCCACG
>JAGYLH010000226.1 GCA_018400955.1 Bacteroidales bacterium | reverse complement strand
TCCTGGTTTTATTAAAGGGGTGCTGCAAAAAGGCTTGGGTAATCTACAGCAAATTGCCGAGGAAAAACCACCGTCATACGAAATCATGGAAGTAGTAATGGATCCGATATCAGCTGTTTGTGTTGTTGATTCAGGATTTCAAAACAATTATGATAGTATAATCCAGACAAATCATTCCCTTTTGTTGGCACATGCGCAATTAACAGGATTGGATATTGCCGGTAAACCATTCGCCGTTTTCATAGATTTTGATGACAAAACCATACTGAAATTCAAGGTGTGCTTGCCGGTTTGGGACAGGGAGTTACGCGAAAGCGGGCGTTTCCTGCTTTATGAATATTCTGGCGGAAATGCCATTATGGCAACACATTACGGACATTCTGCATCCGTAAAGCAAGCTCATGATGAACTCAAGTTATATGCAGCAGAATTTCAGATTCCCCTCGAAGGAATCTCTTTTGAAGTTTATCACAAAGGCCGTTTTGATGACGAGCCCTCTGATAATTGGATTACCGAAGTGATCTATCCTGTAAGGATAAAAGAATGAATTTGGCGCGTAGGTGATGGTGTTGAGGAAAAACTGAGACCCCAATTGCTTTGAGATGGCAAATGCAGCCTGTTAGCTCGCTATGCTCTTTCCTGCTGAAATATTTTATCAATTTGCTGTTTGTTTTGGAGGTTAGTTTGTTGCTATGCCACTCTCCGTTCTCTATTGACCTTGCGTTCTGTAACCTTAGTGGATGGCATTTTTCGCTTGCCTATATATGGGTTGCCTTAGGCTGATCAGGCAATTAAGTTTTAGTTTTTTATAATTTTTCTCGTGATTAGTTTTCCTCCATAATAAAATCGCGCAAAATACAATCCATTGGGGTAATCACCTATATCAATTTCATTGTCGCTTGTTTCTGAAATGACCACGCCCATTATATTAAGGATTTCAATTTTTTTATGTTCTGTGTTCTTTATGAATAACTTCCCTGATGTAGGGTTTGGGTATAATTTTGGTTTACCATTTAATGATGGATTATCAATGGACGTTGGATAAATACTGTTTATTGTATCCCCTGCAATGATGCCATGTTTTGAATTATTGTTATAAGCAAATTCTTTAACAATTAATCTGACAAAAGCAGTTGCATCTGGTTGTCCATACCATGTATTAGTTTTGAGTAAAATCCATCCATACAAACTATCACCATTTATTGTGTGTCTGAATGCAAGATAACGATCTGTTTCAAAATCATTACAATAATCAAAGTTGGTTTCAAATAGTAAAAAACTATACATAGGATCCCAGCCAATTCTGTCATCAATCGTATCGCCGGCGATAAAACCTTTTATAAAACAAAA
>JAGYLH010000225.1 GCA_018400955.1 Bacteroidales bacterium | reverse complement strand
ATGTCCACATACGCATTGTGTGCCATCAGTTCATCGTCCTGTAGTGCATACAATTGGGGCAACATATTGGCCAATGACAGCGCGTTGGCATAATTGCCCTCCTGCACAAAGGTACCGATAATTTGTTTATCGGATTGCATACCGCCCAGGTTGTTCAGCCATTGCCTCAGCAGGTTGTTGTCCACTATACTATCGGTTACAATATGGCGTATCATATTGTGGGCAGCCCGTGTTTTGTTTCTGTTGTACAATGACATTTGTTGTTCAAGCACAGTTTTGTAGGTTGTCCCGGTGGCTACCTGTTTTAGGATATTCACCATATAGTCAGGCAGTGGTTCTTCTTTCTGCTCAAGGTAAAGTATCAACTCCTCCTTTTTCAACTCATCGGGATTAGCAGCCAGGATGTCGAACAGGGCGGCATCGTTGAACACATCGGTGCGGTCAGAGGCCTCCTTGAGCGCCACCATCGAGAGATGGGGAGATTTACCTAACAGTTGTGCCCGCAGGGCCCACATATCGTCAGGATGGGCTGTTTGTATGTTGAAAACTGTACCGTCTGTATCACCACCATCTGTAAGGGCGGTATACAGCGCTTTCACAATGTTGTAATCCGCTAGGTTTGACATAAACTGCATTTCGGCTTGTTGCTGTTCGGGAGCGCTCATGGCCATGGGTTTTTCATCATCGCCCCCACCGTAATAGGAGGGGCAATTGTTGTTGTAGTTTATGGCTACAGGGCTAACGTTGAATACTTTGTTCAAATCAGGCGCTTGATCAGCAATATTTTGGTTATAGAAATACCGAAGAAGGTGTTCACCATCATTGTAAAAATGCCAGGTAGCCCCGCTTTGCGTAAAGGTATTGCCGGCCGCATGCTCCCAATATCCTTGATCGGATTGAATACCGCCTTCATTCTGTGTATTTCTACCCACATAGAAGTCAGCATAATTGCTTTGGTTTTGGTTGCAGAAATAGGCCAGGCCCTTAAATCTGTCTGTTTGCCACCAGTTTTTTCCTTCGGAATAGTTGGCGTAGCTCAGGTCGGAAAAATAGTTTTTATACACTTCGTCGGCTTCTTTTGTATTGTTGATCCAGGTACCCAGAAAAATGCCAGGAGGTGCAGGCATATACTTGGTGAAATTGTTTTCCTGTATGGCAAAGCCGGTGGATTCGTTGGTATATATACCCACACCATCCGCTTTCATACATTCACTCTTTGAGTCCTGCTTGCCCACATCAAAGGATGAGTTCAAGATGGTGAAATTATTTACTTTATTTACATGAACACCATTATCGTTGTTGCTAAATGCTGCCCGGTTCACAAAGAAGGGCGGGCTGAAAGATAGCGCA
>JAGYLH010000224.1 GCA_018400955.1 Bacteroidales bacterium | reverse complement strand
AATCACTGCCGACAGCCTGCAGTCCTTAGTAAATTGGAACACCAGCTACCAGGGGCCGGCACACATCAGCGCAGCCGCCTGGAACGATTGCGGAGAATCGGCATGGTCAACCGCCAAAACCACCATGGTTTACAGCTGCGTAGGCCTGCCCGAACAAAAGGATACAGGGCTGGCAGTGGCTGTTTATCCCAACCCCGCCAAAGACTACATCATTTTTGAAGTGCAAGCGAATAAAACCGCTGTATCAACACCCATGGAAATATTCGATATTTACGGCCGGAAAGTTGCCAGCCTGCCAATGGTGTCAGGCAAAGCCGTGCTTGATTTAAGGTCGTTCAGCAATGGAATTTACTTTTATCAGCTCAGTCATGAAGGCCGGCATCAGGCAGGGAAATTTGTGGTGCGATAAGAAAAACGAAAATGAACGAAAGGAGTTTTAAATGGAAATTATACGGACACGGATCACAGATCCGCGCCAGCTGGGAGGATCAGATTGTTTGTTTCTATTAGTCAAAAATACAAAGTTTTTTTGATTTTGCAGTTTTACTGCATTTTTTTTGCGGAAAACACATACGTATGTTCCTTAAGTAGATAATTAGGATTGAGGTTGAGATTAAGGTTGAGTAGATTATCCTTCTCAACCTTAACCTCAACCTTTTCTATTTTTAGTATAAGCTGTTTTACAAACGAGCAGTGGAGGCTTTAGTAAGTTGCATAATGATTCCGAAATTAAATCTATCGCAGCAAAATCCTTACTTCCGCTCCCAACCCGTACCTTCTTTTCCGTCTTTCAGCACGATCTTTAGCAAAGCAAGCTTATCACGAATCAGGTCGCTGGTGGCATAGTCCTTGCGCTGTCGGGCATCCTGCCGCAGCTGGATAATGGTTTCCATCAGGCCGTCGAGCAAATGGTCATCCTGTGCGCTGTCTTCGGACTGCAAACCCAGAATTTCAAACACAAATACGTTTAAAAGTTCTTGCAGCAATTTCAGCTCAGCAGGATTGATATTGCTGTGACCTTCTTTTACGCTGTTCACGATGCGCACGGCATCGAATAGCCTGGCAATAGCCATCGGGCTGTTGAGGTCGTCGTTCATGGCTTGATAGGCATCAGCACGAATGGCATCAACATGTTGGTCAGCAGCCTGGGAGTCTGCTTTTAGCTGCATGGCATCTGCAGTGGCATTCATCAAGCGTTTCAGGCCTTTATCGGCTGCCTGAAGCGCTTCATTCGAGAAGTCGAGGGTGCTGCGGTAATGGGCCTGAAGCATGAAAAATCGAATCGTCATCGGGCTGTAAGCCTGGGCGAGTAGTTCATGTTTTCCGCTGAAGAAATCATCCAGCGAAAGCGCATTGCCCAGCGACTTGCCCATCTTTTGCCCGTTGATGGTGATCATATTGTTATGCATCCAGTAATGCACGGGCGATT
>JAGYLH010000223.1 GCA_018400955.1 Bacteroidales bacterium | reverse complement strand
AAGACGCTACTTGTTGTGACATAGTAAATGTGTTTTGAATTTCTCTCAAACTAACTTCCACGAAAACAAGGATTAAGACCTTATTACTAGTGCCATTATTTGAGCTATCATAGTTCTCTCAAACTAACTTCCACGAAAACAAGGATTAAGACCCTAATATAAAATTATATTGTTCTGGTGTGAATTGCTCTCAAACTAACTTCCACGAAAACAAGGATTAAGACAGGCAGTATGTAAACCCTTTCGTGTGTTTTTTCAGAAAGTCTCTCAAACTAACTTCCACGAAAACAAGGATTAAGACAATTCCAATACAGATGCATTGGCATTCTCAGACGTTCTCTCAAACTAACTTCCACGAAAACAAGGATTAAGACCCTACCCAGAAAATTGTTACTTTTTTCATGATGAACTCTCAAACTAACTTCCACGAAAACAAGGATTAAGACCCATTCTTTAGCCTCTTATTAGTCCTCATCTGTATTGTCTCTCAAACTAACTTCCACGAAAACAAGGATTAAGACATAGGGGTCAACCCTTTTTCGGATAAGTTGTACAGGCTCTCAAACTAACTTCCACGAAAACAAGGATTAAGACAAAAAATCGTTGTAATCCATTGTAAATTATTTAAAGTCTCTCAAACTAACTTCCACGAAAACAAGGATTAAGACAGGTTTTCAAGTTTATAAATACCGTTTTCAATTTTTGCTCTCAAACCAACTTCCATGAAAACAAGGATTAAGACTGTTCTTGAGTCACCCTAATTTTGAAATCTTTCATATTTCAAAACCAACTTCCACAAAAACAAGGATTAAGACTGTATCACCATTGTGCATTGCTTTGAAAGCTGCAATGCTCTCAAACTAACTTCCACGAAAACAAGGATTAAGACCATTTTTCCCATTGTTCAAGGGTGAGTTCAGTACAACTCTCAAACTAACTTCCACGAAAACAAGGATTAAGACATTACTAGAAACTCTTGTTTGAGGTGCTTCATGTAACCTCTCAAACTAACTTCCACGAAAACAAGGATTAAGACTTCTTGATCTCTTTCACCTTTGTTACAGCCGCAGCATCTCTCAAACTAACTTCCACGAAAACAAGGATTAAGACTATAAGTTACGAAGTTCTGCCATTGCTGTGGCACTTGTGCTCTCAAACTAACTTCCACGAAAACAAGGATTAAACACAGGGGGAATCTGCATGAAAAGCCTGTTTTAAATGTAAGATCCCGATACGCTGTGCTATCGGGATGCAGCACTATCAACAAACTTAGCCTCGTACCTCATCTAAGTTTGGATAGTGCGTGCACTTCCACGAAAACAAGGATTTTCAGCAGGCGCTTAGCTTTGGCAAGTATGCGCAGCCAAAGCTTAGCGATCGCTAATCCCGATGAGGAACGAAATCGGGGAAGACATTTTGTATATTTGCGGGGATTCCACGAAAACAAGGATT
>JAGYLH010000222.1 GCA_018400955.1 Bacteroidales bacterium | reverse complement strand
TTTTTTTAATTCTACATCATGCTTACGCGCTAAAACTTCTGAATTTTCAAGGGCTTCATGTGCTATTCTGGCTGAGCCGGTTAAAACTCCGTTTGCACCGATATACACATCACGCAATTCTACTCCGTGGTTAGTCAGCACAAATTCACGAATCTGGTTAGAATTGGCAATCCCGCGCGATTTCAGAACATACATACCCCGGTTTCGTTCGCCGTTTAGTTCTATATCGCGCAGCAGTAACCAGGTATCTATCAGTGATGATATTCCAACATCAGAACTGTCTGTTCTGCATTCAGATGAAGTGAGACTGGTAAATAATGCTGTAATCTGATTCACCTTAAGAAAATCAACAATGCGCATCAATAAAGTTTTTACTTCGAACTCCTTATCACCAGTAGCGAAAGTGGTTATCGGATCTAGGATTACAATGTCAGGTTCGAATTCATTAACAAATTTGTGTGTTACAGCCAGATGCATTTCCAAACCATAAAACGTTGGACGGGTTGCCTGAAATTTTAACAGCCCTTTCTTTACCCAGGGTTCTAATTTTATCCCGATAGAAAGCATATTTCGCATTAACTGGTTTGGAGACTCTTCAAAACAGAAATAAAGAACACGTTCTCCCCTTTTGCAGGCAGCTTCAGCAAAGTGAGCTGCTGTACTGGTTTTTCCTATTCCGGCGGTTCCTGAAACAAGTACAGTACTACCCCGGAAATAACCTTTTCCTTCAAGCATTTCATCAAGCCCTTTTATCCCAGTTGAGATTCTTTCATTTGATACAATATGTTCCAATCCTAAAGATGTGACTGGTAATACTGAAAACCCGGATTCATCAATCAGAAACGGATACTCGTTGGTACCGTGAAGTGACCCACGATACTTTACAACCCGTAAACGACGTATTGAAGTCTGTTCGGTTACACGATGGTCGAGCATAATCACGCAGTCTGATACATATTCTTCCAGTCCTTGCCTGGTTAATGTCTTATCTCCACGTTCGCCGGTTATAATCGCGGTAACACCTTTATTTTTTAGCCAACGAAATAAACGCCGCAGTTCAGCGCGTAAAATCAGTTGGTTTGGCAATCCGGCAAAAAGCGACTCTATGGTGTCTAATACAACACGCTTTGCGCCTATTGAATCAATTGCATAACCAAGGCGAATAAACAATGCTTCTAAATCGTATTCTCCGGTTTCTTCTATTTCACTGCGTTCGATATGCACATGGTCAAGGGCAATTTTTTTATTTTTTATCAGGTCATTCAGGTCAAATCCAAGTGAAGCGACATTTGTGGTCAATTCTTCATTGGTTTCTTCGAACGACATAAATACCCCCGGTTCGTTAAACTGAGTGGCGCCACGTACAAGAAATTCTATTCCAAAAAGCGTTTTTCCGCAACCTGCTCCACCGCAAATGAGCGTTGGTCTGCCAGTAGGTAAGCCACCCAAAGTTATTTCATCAAACCCCTGAATTCCCGTCGGGGACTTT
>JAGYLH010000221.1 GCA_018400955.1 Bacteroidales bacterium | reverse complement strand
TTTTATCAGGGTCGATTTACCTAAACGACGGCGACCATAAACCACCACAAAGGATGGAGATTCACTGTTCAGTGCTGCAAAAAGCCGCTTTTGTTCTTCTAACCTGTCAACGAATTTCATAGTCAAATAATTATAGAGCACAAAAATAATGTTTCTATTCCATAATTAAGTAGAATTTGTTTTTTTTTGGCTTTGAGCAATCTCTCAGACTCTCATTATCAGCGAATTCAGCGACTTGAGCGATGGGGCGACTTGAGCGACTTAAGTGATGGGGCGACTTTAGCGACTTAAGCGAGGGGGCGACTTGAGCGAATTGAGCGAACTGAGCGAACTGAGCGAACGAAGCGACTTGAGCGACTTAAGCGAACTAAGCGAAGGGGCGAGGGGGCGATTTGAGCGAACTTAGCGACTTTAGCGACTTTAGCGAGGGGGCGACTTTAGCGACTTGAGCGACTTTAGCGAACGAAGCGACTTTAGCGACTTGAGCGAGGGGGCGACTTGAGCGACTTGAGCGAAGGGGCGACTTTAGCGACTTTAGCGATGGGGCGACTTTAGCGACTTGAGCGAGGGGGCGACTTGAGCGACTTGGGCGAGGGGGCGACTTGAGCGACTTTAGCGAGGGGGCGAGGGGGCGACTTAAGCGACTTTAGCGAGGGGGCGACTTGAGCGACTTGGGCGAAGGGGCGACTTGAGCGACTTGAGCGACTTTAGCGAAGGGGCGACTTTAGCGATGGGTTCGTAGTTAAACAGGTCGCTTACGTCGCTTACGTCGCTTCGTTCGCTCAGTTCGCTTACGTCGCTTATGTCGCTTCGTTCGCTTACGTCGCTTCGTTCGCTTACGTCGCTTCGTTCGCTCAGTTCGCTCAGTTCGCTTAGTTCGCTTCGTTCGCTAAAGTCGCTTCGTTCGCTCAGGTCGCTTCGTTCGCTTACGTCGCTTCGTTCGCTCAGGTCGCTTCGTTCGCTTACGTCGCTTCGTTCGCTCAGTTCGCTTACGTCGCTTCGTTCGCTTACGTCGCTCAGTTCGCTTACGTCGCTTAGTTCGCTTACGTCGCTCAGTTCGCTTACGTCGCTTAGTTCGCTTACATCGCTTCGTTCGCTTACGTCGCTTACGTCGCAGTTATTGCCATTGTTCAACAAGTAAAAAAGAGGTGATTTTAACGTATTCCATAAAAACCTGTTTGGCGCTTTCGCGGTGGGTGTACCATTGTTGTGGGTTGAAGTCGCTGTATTTGCTGGGGATGGTGTAGATTTTGATATTAAGGTTGTTGTCGTTATAGGCGTCGGTGAAGATCATCCGCCGCGGCGGACAAGGTTGATGGCGCGGCGCATGTGGGATGCTGATGAGACTAAGGTAATAGAATTTATCTGTGACTTGGCGACTTTAGCGACTTTAGCGAGGGGGCGATGGGGCGACTTGAGCGAAGGGGCGACTTTAGCGACTTTAGTGCAACACGCCTGTTGCTGTGCAGGAGTTTTGTGTGCCGATGCATGTGAAAGGGAGGTTTTTGACTGTGTTTTATTATTGAGAATGAGCGATTAGAGGATCAGAGGACTTTA
>JAGYLH010000220.1 GCA_018400955.1 Bacteroidales bacterium | reverse complement strand
CACTTCAATTTCACATTCTATTCTCTTTGTGAGATTTAGTGCTTCTTCGTGGCTCTTTGTGTAATAGCTATACCACAAAGTTGCACAAAGGTTACACGAAGTTGCACGAAGGAAATTCAGGGTTACAATATGTTGGTCAGATAAATAAGGGTGCAATGATCTGTCATAATTTAGTTAAGAATTTCTTTTATCATTATAAAATTTTGGTTCTACAAAGTTTCCTGTGGGTTTAGTAGTTTTGCATCAAACACAATAAAATATGTTAGAAGATTTTTTTAATTCCTTATTATCATTTCCCAGCTATTGGGTTGTAGAGAAAATAGAACACAATTCTATAACAGATGAAGTGTTTATTTATGTCAAGTTTAACACAAAGAATTATAAAGAAAAGCATCAGGAATCATATTATGGAATACATGATTACAACCCTTACCGTACATGGCGCCATTTAGATATTCTCCAATACAAGACATTTATTAAGGCGAGGTTACCAAGGATAAAGGATGCAAAAGGAGGCATAAATACATTAGAACCCCCATGGGGACAATTAAGCGATCGCCATACCTATCTCTTTGAGAGAAGAGTTATCGACACTCTGTTAGCCACTAGAAACCAAACAAAGACAAGCAGTTTGTTGCAGTGTTGTTTTAGCCTGGTCAATCGGATAATACACCAATCTACGCAAAGAGGGCTGGGGCGGAGGGATAAAAATGCAATCTACGGACAATTGAGCATTGATGAAAAATCCTTTAAAAAAGGGCATAATTATGTTACTGTATTAAGCGATCCAGTGACAGGCCATGTAATCGATGTATCGGAGGGGAGAACAAAAGCATCTTGTAAAGAATTAATAAACAATAACCTGAATGCTGAACAAAAAGAAAATGTAGAGCAAGTCTCTATGGATATGTGGGAGGCTTACATAAATACGATCAAAGAAATATTGCCCAAAAGCAAAATTGTACATGATAGGTTTCATCTGGTTCAATATTTGAACAAGGCAGTTGACTTGGTTAGGCGCAGGGAAGTGAAGACATATGAGAAACTTAAGAACAGTAGGTATGCCCTCCTAAAAAATCGATTTAACCTAACAATGAAACAACACTTTAAATTTGAAGATGTCTTGAACCTAAACACTAAGGTCAGCCTAGCATGGAGGTTGAAAGAAAGCTTTAAGAGCTTATTTAACAGCCCCAGTTATTATGAAGCCCACAGCCGGTTTGTTGACTGGCTATCTTTCTGTAATTGGGAAAAAATACCTGAAATTTCAAAGGTCGCAAAAATGTTCGCCAATCATGTTGTTGGTGTTTGCAATGCCTTAGTTGAAAACCTTTCCAATGCGATGGCTGAAAGGTTAAATGGTAAAATACAAGAAATAAAAACTATCGGAAGGGGATATAGAAGCTTTCTAAATTTCAGAAGTGCAATCCTATTCTTTAACGGTGGTTTAAACCTATACCCACAACAAATCTTGTAGAACCAAATGTAAAAAGAATCCCGGCTCTGCTATCTTGCATGTTGGAGAAACAGCCTGAAGGGTGAGGCAACATTGTTTTCTCGCAGATCAACCCTGAAA
>JAGYLH010000022.1 GCA_018400955.1 Bacteroidales bacterium | reverse complement strand
CTTGCAAAAAATCCCTGTCGTGTGATACAATAATCAATGTGCCATCAAAGCGGATCAGGGCACTTTTCAAAATATCTTTTGATTGCATATCCAGGTGGTTGGTTGGCTCGTCAAGCACAAGCAAATTCACCGGATTGAGCAACAGTTTGGCCAACGAAAGGCGTGATTTTTCACCACCTGAGAGCACTTTCACTTTTTTGTCGATGGCTTCTCCCCCAAAGAGGAATGCCCCAAGCAACCCCTTTATCCTGGTTCGCATTTCACCAACAGCTACTTCATCCAAGGTTTCGAAAACGGTTTTTTCACCATCAAGCATATCATGCTGATTTTGGGCGTAATAGCCAACGCTTACCTGATGGCCCAGCTTTAGTTCCCCAGTATAATCGAGCACCCCGGCAATGATTTTCGACAGGGTGGACTTGCCTTCGCCATTGCGGCCAACAAAAGCAATGCGATCGCTGCGCAATACTACCAGGTCAATTTTGTTAAGCACATGCAAATTGCCATATTGTTTCGACAATCCATGGGTCTCAACCGTGATTTTACCCGAATGGGGTGCTGGCGGAAAACGGAAATGAATGGCGGATTTGTCCATATCATCAACCACAATGTCATCCATCTTTTCCAGCATTTTCACCCGTGACTGTACTTGCTTCGATTTGGTGCTTTTATACCGAAACCGCTCGATAAAGCGCTCAATTTCGCGCACTTCGCGTTGTTGGTTGTTGTAGGCTGCCTGCTGATTGTTGATGCGTTCTTCGCGCATATTTACATATTCTGAATACGAGCCTTTGTAGTCATAAACCTTGCCCTGACTGATTTCGATGGTGCGCTTGGTGATATTATCGAGGAAAGCCCTGTCGTGCGATACCATCATAATGGCACCATAATAAGTTTGCAAAAAGCCTTCGAGCCATTGTATAGATTCAATGTCAAGGTGGTTTGTGGGCTCATCAAGCAGCAATAAGGCTGGCTGTTTCAGCAGGATTTTGGCCAATTCCACACGCATCTGCCAACCGTTGCTAAACTCCTGCATAGACCGGTTCAGGTCCGTGCGCTCAAAGCCCAGGCCGATAAGTACGCGTTCAGCTTCTCCTTCAATGGTGTTGGAACCCAGCAAACTCAGCCTTTCGTTGAGCAGGCTCAGCCTTTCGATTAGCTTGGTGTAAGCCGATGATTCGTAATCGCTGCGCTCGGTAATTTCGTATGTTACTTTGGCAATCTGCTTTTCCAACTGATTGATTTCATCAAAGGCTGTCATGGCCTCGCCCATCACTGTATTGTTGCTGCCAAGTTCCTTTTCCTGGGGCAGGTAGCCTAAAGAAGTATCTTCGGGCACCACCACTTCCCCTTTATGCGGTTGTTCCAGCCCGCAGATTAAACGCAGCAGCGTGGTTTTGCCGGCACCATTCCTGCCTACCAGCCCAATGCGGTCCTTTTCGCGGACCAAAAAGGTAATATTGGTGAAGAGGTCGTCACCCGTAAAGTGCATGCTGAGGTTTTGAACAGAAACCATTAGTTAGTTTGGGGATTGGGGGATGTAAATTTCAATAATTTTATTTCGGTACCTTTTTCCATTTCTGCTTGCAAAAATAGTTGTTTTGGGCAAGGTGAAGGGGTAATTCCAAAAATTCAGAAGGACAGCTGATTGTACAAGCCCATTGGTAAACAATTTGTTTGATTGCATTATTTTTGCAGGATCACAGTTGTTTGAGTGAATCTGCAACAATTGGCATGATAGCAAGTTGTTTTTTTGTATCAGGTCATAAGGACAAAAGCTTTATCGATATTGTTTTTAGTGTAGATTTAGCAGCCTTTTGAAGGAAATGATGAAAGAAAACAGCATTGTTCGGAAACAAAAATGTAATAAATGTAAAATCATCCATATGCGAAAAATCTTGGTTTTATTTCTGATAGTGTTCACTTCAAATCAGGTGTTCACGCAGGTTAAATTTGAAAAGGAAATCCGCGTTAAAGAAAGGGATGTGCCCGGGGTGGCCTTGCGTTTTGTTGATAAATTGGAGTTTCCAAAAAAGGTTAAATGGTTTAAGGAAATTGGATTAGATAGAATATCCTACGAAGCCAAAACTAAAAAGATGGGCCAGTGGTATAGTATTGAGTTTTCTGCGGATGGCACTTTCGAAGACCTCGAAATAGTGATTGAACCGAACGAAATTCCTGACGCCTCTTATAAAAGAATTATATCTTATTTCAACGAAAAGCATGAGAAATTTTCTATTGAGAAAATACAGATACAGTATTCAGGAAATCATACCTTAAATTATTTTCTTAGCAGTGGGCCGGTAGTTGATCTTATAATACGATATGAAATAGTGCTTTCAAGCAAAGTGGAAGGTGCTTATATTTTGCTTGAGGAGCTCTTCGATAACGAAGGCAACTTCTTGAACAGTTCAAGGATTATTTTGGAGAGATCTGACAATATTGTGTATTAGGATGAGAAAGAGCATTTTATTATTGGTATGTGTCATTGCCATGCCGCTGATCAGCAAAGCGCAAACGAGTTTTCAGCTGGGGGTTCTGCCCTCCATAAACATCAATAAGCCATTGCCAAAGGATTGGTCCCTGAATTTTAAAGCAGAATCAAGGCAGAGCTTATTCAAGGAAAATTTCAGTTATGATTATTTGCTCACCGACATTTCACTTGGCGGTGCAAAAAAAATTGGTATCAACACGACCTTAGCAATCGCTTACTTGATGCGAATCGATAACAACTCAATAAGCAACAGGGCCATTCAGCAACTCAGCTTTGTCAGGAGATTTCAGGGATTTAGGTTATCGCATCGAATAGCAGCAGACCAAACATTTAAAAATGAAGAAAATACCGAAATCAGAATACGCTACAGGCTATCATCCGAAATACCATTACAAGGGCAGACTCTCGATCCAAAGGAATTTTTCCTGAAGTTAAACAATGAATACCTGAATGCTTTTGAGGGGGAAACCTATGATTTGGAAATCAGGTTTGCCGCCTTTGCCGGATATGCATTATCTGCTAAGGGAAAGCTGGAAATAGGACTCGAATACAGACTTGATTCCTTCATCGATAATGGCGCAAGAAACCGCTTGTGGATCAGCATTAATATCTATCAGGCTATTTAGTGATTGCTGACGGCATTTTATCTTCTGTTTAAAACCATGCAGAAAGGCATGCGCCTCACATCTTTTTATTGAATCCTCTATCTTTGGGCTTTTTTAAGATGCTTACAAATATGAAACAATATCAGCTTGAGCCGTTGAACCTTGAAGGCGTTCGCCAACTTGTTTCCTGGGCCGCCCAGGAAGGTTGGAACCCGGGGCCACAGGATGCAGAGATATTTTATCAAACCGATCCGGAGGGTTTTTATGGTTTTTATGACCAAGATGAGTTAATCGCTGGTGGTGCCATTGTTTCGTACAGTGGAAAGTTTGGCTTTATGGGACTTTTTATTGTTCAACCCGGTTTAAGGTCGAAAGGCCTTGGGCAGCAGCTTTGGTATCAGCGACGCAATCTACTCCTTAGCCGTTTAAAATCCGGTGCTGCAATCGGCATGGATGGGGTTGTTGCCATGCAGTCTTTTTATAATAAGGGTGGCTTCGAAATGGCATTCAGAAGTGAGCGCTACCGCAGGATGGGGAGCTTTTTTGCGCCATACGCGAATGTAGAATGCATTGATACAAATGATTTGCAGCAAATTTTAGATTACGACACCCGCTGTTTTGGCTTTCCTCGCCCGGAGTTTCTAAAGCAATGGCTTAAGCTGTCATCCAGTTTTAAGTTCTGCTATGTTGAGCAAGGAACAGTCAGGGGTTATGCAGTGCTCCGCAAAGTAATCGATGGATACAAAATAGGCCCCTTGTTTGCTGACGATGCCTTAATTGCCGAAGCGCTTTATCTTACCTGCCTTTCTTCCGCAACAGGGGAGGCCGTCTTCCTGGATGCGCCTGTGGTGAATTCAGCAGCCATTGAAATGCTTAAAAAGTACAAAGCCACCTATGTGTTCGAGTGCGGCAGGATGTACTATGGCAATCCTCCCCTCTTGCCAATGAGTAATATATATGGAATCACTACTTTTGAACTCGGATAAAGGCAATTCATACAAGTAAAATCTATTTTATGCCAAGAAACATAATCATCGTGCTCATGGCGGCTTTGTTTGCGGGCTGTCATTTTAACCGATCAAAGACAGGTACAATGGAAAATTCAGAACACAATCAAGACATTAAGAAAACGGAAAACGATACCACACCGCGCGTCACAGGTATAGGTGGTATTTTCTTTTTTTCGGACAACCCGAACGAAACAAAGGCATGGTATGCCAAAAATTTAGGGCTTGAAGTAAATGAATGGGGTTCAAGTTTTGAGTTCAGGAATGCCCACCGCCCTGATGAAATCAATTATCTGCAATGGAGCCCGTTCAAAACAGGAAGTGCTTATTTTGAGCCCTCAAAAAGGGAATTTATGATCAATTACCGCGTGCAAAATATTGAAGGACTTGTGCGTCAATTGAAGGAAAACGGCGTAACCATTCTCGATAGCATTGAAGAATTTGATTACGGAAAGTTTGTACACATCATGGATGCCGAGGGCAATAAAATTGAGCTTTGGGAACCTGTTGACAGTGTGTTTACAGCCATGGGCGGAAAAACCACAAAGTAGCTTTTTTACGATAGGGCCCTAAACAACACTGAGCCACCAAATGACTGTTGGCGAAATAAGGCTGTATTTTATTTTGATGTGCTATAGATGTTTTAAGCTGGCTATGAGCTGACGTGGTATCGTTCACTAATATTTCTGAACCACATAGGCACAGAGGACACATAGAAAAAACCACATAGGATAGCTTTTGAAACTTCTATGTGGATACCTATGTGCCCTCAATTTCAGATAAAAAACCACATATAGATAGCTTTTAACCTTCTATGTGGTTCAAGAATTCTTCGAAGTTTTAGCCTTTAGGAGTTTCTTTACTTTAGGTTAAAATGAGGCCAGCACATCAAAATGAGATTTAGCCCAGATATCAGACAACGACCTTGGCATTGTGGTAATCTCCTTATCTTTGCGCCATGAAAATCTGTTACAAACTCATAGCGATAAGCCTGATTGCTATTACAATGATTCTATCAGTAAGCAGTTGCTCCACCACGATCAACACAGCTGACCTGCAAAGAGACGCTGAAAGTGCTTATGCCACCGGTGAATATGCAAAAGCTTTGCAGCAATACGAAAGCCTGATCGAAAGCTGGAACAACAGCAAAGACAATGAGCAAAACCCCTATTACGACAAAGCCGGCCATGCAGCTTTTGCCCTGAAGGACTATGACAAGGCCAATAATTTTTTTAGTCTATCCATGCATTATGGAACAGCCACGCCAAACACTTATACGGAGCTAATTGGCTACTACCGCGAAATAAACAACTTTTCGCGCGAAATGATGACACTCGAAGGCATGGTTGAAGCTTTTCCTGTTGAGGCAGCTGCAACCGGGGTGCACGAGCGTCTTTTTGAAATGTATCTGGAAACCGACCGCTATGAAGATGCTGCCATGCAAGCCGAACAAATCGATCGCAAACCTGACGAAAAGTTGCTGGGGCAGTTGCTGCAAATGCACAGTCGTTTGGGTAACAAAACGGAAGCAGATGCCATTGCCGGAAAACTCTTAGCACTTAATGGCGAACATATTCCAGCCTTGGAATGGCGTGCAAAAAAATTCTACGACAAGGCCGAAGCCCGCTACACAGCTGAAGCAGAAGCCTACGAACGCAACAAAACCCGCCGCCAATATGCTAAGCTGCTTGAAGGATATGAGGCTGCAGGCGTGGATTATCGCAAAGCACGCGATATATACGAACGTTTGTACAAACGTAATCCCGAAAAGCGTTATGCCATCTACCTTTATAATATTTATGCACGCTTTCAGGATGAAGCCAAAGCTGCCTATTACCGTTCCAGGATGTAAAGCAAAGCCAGGCATTTGAAACAATGAATAAATGCCATTAGATGATTTGAATGAAATGGCCTGTTCCATTGTAATTATTGGCAGTGCCTGCTGATTGTTAGTAAGTTCAACGATAAAAAAGATGAAAATGACCGAAGAAAACGAAATGACCAACATCAACGAATTGGGCGAATTTGGCCTGATCGATCACCTTACCAAAGGCATAGAATTGGTAAACCCTTCAACCAAAAAAGGTGTGGGCGACGATGCAGCAGTAATTGATAATGAAGGGTTTCAAACCCTTGTATCTACTGACCTGCTTGTTGAGGGCATACATTTCGATATGATGTACACCCCCCTGAAGCACCTGGGATACAAAGCTGCCGTGGTGAACTTCTCCGATATTTTTGCCATGAATGGCATTCCAAAACAGATTGTGGTTGGCATCGCCCTTTCAAGTCGTTTCACGCTGGAGGCTGTAGAAGAAATTTATGAAGGCATCCGCACAGCTTGCACCAATTATGGCGTCGATTTGGTAGGGGGCGACACCACGACCAGCAAGTCTGGTCTGTTTATCTCCGTAACGGTCATCGGACAAGCCAAAGCAGATCAGGTATGTTATCGTTGTGGGGCAAGCGAAAACGATTTGCTTTGCGTAAGTGGCGATTTGGGAGGTGCCTATATGGGCCTGCTTTTGCTTGAGCGCGAAAAAGCTGTTTTTAAGGCCAATCCCGAAATGCAACCCGACCTTGATGGCTATGATTATGCACTTGGCCGCCAGCTCAAACCGGAAGCGCGGCAGGATATTGTGCGCGAATTGGCTGAAGCTGGCATCCTTCCAACTTCCATGATTGATATTTCTGATGGCTTGGCCTCTGAGGTTTTTCATCTGCGCAAGCATTCCGGACTGGGATGCCGTATTTATGAAGAAAAGCTTCCCATTCATGCTGAAACATTGCGAGTGTGCGAGGAGTTTAAAATGGTTCCTGCCATTGCAGCACTCAATGGGGGAGAAGATTATGAACTGCTATTTACAATAAAGCAAGATGATTTTTCGAAGATTGGGCAATTGGAAAAAGTTACCGTTATCGGCCATATGACATCTGATGCCAATGAGGCTACGCTTGTGAGTGTAGATAACCAAGCCATTACTTTGAAAGCTCAGGGGTGGGATGCTTTGAAAAGCTGATACCTTTGCGGAAAGTTCAAGCCGATTTTTCAATAAATGAATACCGGTAACCCCAAATACAAATCCCGGCTGGAAGCAGCCCTGGCCGTTATACCGAACAATCCCGGTGTTTATCAATATTTTGATGAAGCCGGGAAAATAATCTATATCGGAAAAGCAAAAGACCTGCGTAAGCGCGTGATGAGCTATTTCACCAAAACGCATATTGGCAAGCTGCGTGTGTTGGTCAACCGCATTGCCAATATAGAGTTCATTGTAGTTGATTCAGAATCGGATGCTTTGTTGCTGGAAAACAACCTGATCAAAAAGTTTCAGCCGCGCTATAATGTTTTGCTTAAGGATGATAAGAGTTTCCCCTGGATTTGTATCAGCCATGAACCATTTCCACGGATTTACCCCACACGCAACCCGGTCCGCGACGGATCGGAGTGCTTCGGGCCTTATGCCTCTGTGCGTATGATGAATACTTTGCTTGAGCTCATCCGCCAGATTTATCCGGTACGTTCGTGCAAACTTAAACTTACAGAAAAAAGCATACAGCAGCAGAAATTTAAAATTTGCCTGGAATACCATATCGGCAATTGCAAAGGGCCTTGCGAAGGCTTGCAATCGGGGGAGGAGTATCGGGCCATGATTAAGGAGATCCGCGAAATCATCAAAGGAAATATTCAAATGGTGGTCAGGCAATTGTATAAGTTGATGATGGATTATGCAACGGATATGGCTTTTGAAAAGGCTCAGATCATCAAGGAGAAAATTGAATTGCTTGAGCGATATCGCAGCAAATCAACCATTGTAAATGCCAGCATTGATGATGTGGATGTATTTTCCATTGTGGAGGATACCTCAGCAGCTTATGTCAATTACCTGAAGGTGATCCAGGGGGCCATTGTGCAATCCCATTCGGTTGAGCTGCGCAAAAAACTTGATGAAACAGCTGCTGAATTACTGCTAATTGCCATTTCGGATTTGCGTCAGCGTTTTTCGAGCGAATCAAAAGAAATGATTTTGCCTTTTGATCCGGGTTATGAATTAAAGGAGGTACAATATACCATTCCTCAGCGGGGCGATAAAAGGCAATTGCTTTTGCTCTCGGAACGCAATGCCAAGCAATTCAGGATGGAAACGGAAAAGAAACGGAATCTCGTGGACCCCGAAAGGCACCAAAAACGTGTGTTGAACCAACTGCAACAGGACCTGAGGTTGCCCGAGCCTCCGGTGGTGATTGAGTGTTTCGACAATTCAAATTTTCAAGGCGATTATCCGGTGGCGGCCATGGTGCAATTTAAAAATGCCCGACCCAACAAGGGCGAATACAGGCATTTCAATATCAAAACCGTGGAAGGGCCCGACGATTTTGGCTCGATGGAAGAGATCATCCTCAGGCGCTACCAGCGGTTGCTGAAGGAAGAAAAGCCCTTGCCACAATTAATCATTGTTGACGGCGGCAAGGGTCAGCTCAGTGCCGCTGTAAAAAGTATTGACAAGCTTGGATTGCGCGGCAGCATTGCCATAATCGGAATTGCCAAGCGCCTTGAGGAAATTTATTTCCCCGGCGACAGCCTGCCACTTTACATTGACAAACGTTCTGAATCGCTCAAGCTGATTCAGCATTTGCGCGACGAAGCCCACCGTTTTGGGATAACGCATCACCGCAAGAAATTTGAGAAAGGCATTATCAAATCGGTATTGACAGATATTGAAGGTGTTGGCTATAGCACAGCCCAAAAGCTGTTATGGAAATTCAAGAGCGTAAAACGCATTGGCGAAACCAGCGAACAGGAATTGGCTACTGTGGTGGGTGCAGCCAAAGCAAAACTGGTTTACAGGCATTTCAACCCCGGGATTAGCGCAAAATAAACTTCACCGGTAAGTTATATGTTACCCTTACGGGCTGGCCTGCTTGCATGCCCGGTTTCCAGGCGGGCAAAAGACTTACCACGCGCATTGCTTCCTGATCGCAGCCTCCGCCAATACCGCGCAGCAACTTTACCTCGCTGATTGAGCCGTCCCTTTCAATTACAAAACCGAGATAAACAATACCGGTAATGTTCATCTCCCTTGCAAGGGGAGGGTACTTAATCTCATTAGCCAAAAAAGCCATCAAGGCTGCTGTCCCTCCGGGGAATTCAGGCATCACTTCCGGGATGGCGATAGGTGTATCATCAATTAATTCATTCTCCTGTTTAAGTTTCGGAACAAACGGCGGAATGGGTATGTCAGGCGAAGCAGAAACATCAATAATACCTGGGTCATCAGCCTGCTTGTGGTCATCAATAGGTGTAATTTTTGCAATTTGTTTGGGTGGTGGTGGTTCGTGCTTTTTGTGGACAGTAATAGGCACCAAATCAGTATTATCTCCCACGCTGGTGCGCATGGGTAAAACAAGGCTACGTGTTTCGTATGTGCGATACTCAAAGGCAAAAAACACCAGTGCCAGTGCGATGACCATCCCGATTTGTGAAAAAATCAGGCGTTTGTTTTCCAGGTTTGCTTTGGGGGATTTTTTTGTTTCCATGGCTTGCTCCTTTTTTTTGGTTTATACCCGGCTGAATACTCAGCCTTTATTGCCTTTGAACTTTGCCACAAACTGAAACCCTGTTTTTGACGAAAAACCATCCCATTGGAGTGAGTCTTTTCAATTGCAGCAAGGAGTTCGGGGTAAACCTTTTGCCATGAAGTAGTTTTTGGTTATATCACTTAAACGATCCAATAAGTCCCATTATTGTGCAAAGGTAGAAGAGGAAGTTGTTAGAAATACGAACAGGGAGGAACAAGTCAAAAAATTCAGATAAAAAAAACACCCTGACCGAGAGTGGTCAGGGTGTTCAGTATTTTTTTTTACCGCGGTTTATTGCAGGGTAAACCTCACTGGCAGGTTGAATGAAACGCGCACAGCTTTGCCGCGCTGACGTCCTGGTGTCCAACTGGGCATGGTTTCTACCACACGTATGGCTTCTTCATCGCAGCCACCGCCAATACCACGCAATACATTTACATTGCTAACGGAACCATCAGGTTCAACTACAAAGTTTACAAACACCCTCCCTTGAATGCCGCTCTCGCGTGCCATTGGCGGGTATTTGATGTTGCGGGCGATAAATTCCATCATGGATTGTGCACCACCGGGAAACTCAGGCATAGATTCTACCACTGTAAAAATTTCTAATTCATTAATTTCTTCATCCTGAATTACGGGTGGGATATATACCTCAATTTCAGTGTCCTGGTCCACATCCACATCAATTTCAATATCATCTTCCACTTCCACATCATCTTCCACAACCTGCAGAACAGTTACCTGCCTTGGTGGTGGCGGAGGTGGTGGGGGTGGTTTTTGTTCGGTTATCGGGATAATCTCTTCAGTAATATCATCTGCCGTACGTTGCATCAGGTCAATTGAACGCTCATCGTAGCTTTTGTATTCAAAAGCGAGAAAAGCCAGTGCAAGGGCAATGATCAATCCTATTTGCGTAAATATTACGCGTTTGTTTTCGAGATCCGCTTTGGGTGATTTCTTAAGTTCCATAACTATGCTTTTGCAGTTTGTATATTGGTTTACACGGGGGCTAAATTACTAATTATTCAAAAAGGGAACCCCCAATCAAGTTATTTTTTTCTAAATAAGATATGAAACACCACTACACCAATAATGCTGCCAGAATTATTGGCCATAAAGTCGAAAATGTTTCCATGCCTGCCAACAGAGAGAAAATGTTGTAACCATTCAGTGAGTGCACTATAAAAAATACCTGTAAACAAAGCAATTATCAAAAGTTTCAAACGCTTATCCTTTTGCTTATATTGTTTTCGTTTGCCCCATAGAATCAGGAAAGTGAATACGCCGAAAACAAAAAAGTGTATAAGCTTGTCTGGTTTAAGCCAGTCCCAAAAAGAAACTATAGTCGGAAAATAGTTTCCAGGCAAGCTGGTAAGCAATAAGATAATTAATGCCCAACTTATTGCTGGCCAATTCGTTCTGAATAAACTATTTTTCTGCACCCGTTACTATGCCTCAATCAGGGATTTGTATGCTGCTGCGTCCAACAGTTCGCTGAGTTCGGCAGGATCAGTAATTTTCATTTTCACTATCCATCCTTGGCCATATGGGTCTTTGTTCACTGTTTCGGGTGCGTCGGCCAGGTCTTCGTTGAACTCAACAATGGTTCCGCCGATAGGCATAAACAAATCCGAAACTGTTTTAACGGCCTCAATGGTGCCAAATGTTTCCTCCTTGTCGAGGGTTTCATCTACGGTTTCAACCTCGATAAAAACGATGTCGCCCAATTCTTTCTGGGCAAAATCGGTGACGCCAATGGTTGCTACATCTTCTTCAACCTTAATCCATTCGTGATCTTTGGTGTACTTTAATTCTGCTGGAATGTTCATAGTGGTTTTATGTATTTTTTAAGCGTCAAATGTAGTGAATAAAATGAAAATGGCCATGTACGCCGAAAGGGAATTAAACATATTTATCGCCAGTTTAGAAACTGTTTAAATTGCTTTTTTTTGAAATTACTGGGCGAGGCTGAACCGCATGGTAACACCGGCATGGGTCATTGAGTTTTTAAACTGGTTCGAAACGAAAGGATCGTTCAGGTCGTGACGGTAAAATGCCTGTAAATTGAATCGGTCGTTCAGCATATAGTCTGCCGTCACATAAATATTGATTTTATTTTGGCCGGCCGACACCTGACTGTTTTGTTCGTCAATACGCCGCAAGGTGGTTTTGTCAGTGCGGAATCCAAGGTCGAGTTTCATCACCAAATCACTTGTAGAACGCGAAATGCGCCCGCCACCAGTAACATTGGAGATGACCAGGGCCAGGTTCCTGATGCGGTAACCAATGCCGATGACAATTTCACTCCCAATAATTTCGGTTAGCTGATTGTTTACAAAACTCATCGCCAAATTGCGCTGTTTTTTGTATTCAACCCGCGTAGTCAGGCTGTTTTGCATGGCTACATCTATGCCAATAAGTGGGGCAAATTGCTCAGTAATCGACATTTGACTAACATCGTACCGGCCAATGAATACATCGCTGTTTGCATAAGTTTTTGTCCTGTTGTTGGGATCATAATCCACATTTGTCCGCCATGAATTGATGGCATAGGAGGAGCGGTACGAGTGAGTCAGGTTTACTGTCCTGAAAATTCGCCCGATGGCAGGGATTCGCGTGAGTCCGTTGTAACTCACACTCCAGTTGGGAATGGGAATTTTCGGGAAGGGGCTGAGCTCAATGGTATTAACATCCTGACCGCGGTAGGCAGCCAGAAATGAATAAAGGACAACTTCTTGTGAAATGGATGTGTATCCAAATGGAAAGAAATCCATCCCGGTGGAATCATAAATGAAACGTTCACCTTGTTCCACCCATTGGGGGTTTTCGTAGGCAAGCCTTTCGGCAATGATTCTCCTGTTTTCAATCAGTTCATCAAAGAGTGGTGAGGTTTCATCATCGCGTGCTTTGGAAAAAGATGTGTTCCACATACCATACGACATACTGAAATTGCCACTTTCAGCCGGTGAGAAGCTTTGGAAATTACCCACTGAATCAGCCCTGAAGTATTCCTGAAAATTAAATGCACTGGTTTTGTCGCCGCTGATATCAATGCGTAAGCCTGGAACAGGCTCAAGATTGAGCCTGTAGTTCAGGTTTTCTGTTGATCTTTTTGCAAAAGCCTGGTTCAAAAGAGAATCCCTGGTAATCCAATTATTTTGTATGGCAGCTTGCCTGATATCTGTTTCATCGCCCATCACAAAGCCCCACCCGGGTGCATTGTTGCTGAAATTCATACCCAAAAGGTCGGGCTCAAGCATAAAACCGGGCAATAACATGCCGTTACTTTCCGTATAGCTTATAGAGCCCCTTTTTGCACTCATGGCCAGCTTTAACAAATTATCAGCAACAATTTTAAAGTAATTGATGCTGGGCTTTTCCTGCAGGCTGTCGGCCTCTGCTTCTTGATTTTCGCGGTTTTGTCGTGGTGATGGTGGTGCAGTTCCCGGACGTGCACCGGGGCCATCCCTGCGAGCTGACCTGGGTGGTTGTGAGAGGGTTTTCAGGTAACTGTTTTTACTGTACAAGCGGTTGAAATCAATATTGCTGTTAAGCTGTTTGGTATTTTGATTTTCGATAACATTGCCAATACGATCCTGCACGGACAGTGGCGAAGCCGTCCAGTTGAAAACAGCCTGATAACCGGCGGTTGCTGTGATCCAGTTTAGCATGGGTATTTTATTGATCGGCACATTGTAATTAATGCGAATGGACTGATTATAGCGGTTTTTAGTGCCCAGCCGCATAATCTCGTTGCGGATGGTGTCGCGGTTCATATCCCAGGCTGAAGTGCCTCGGTCAGGATTGCCCGAGGGTTCATATACATAGGCATTGGCAACAGCCGTAAAGTCCATGGTAAGCGACCTGGTGAGGTCAAACTTTAAATCATAATTGCGGTTCCAGTTCCATTGTTTGCTAAAAATGGGGTATGTAATCACATCACCTGCACTCTTGTTGCGGAACTTCTTTTCGTGGTGTTGTCGGTTCATTTCGGTGCGGAATGCGAAGTTCTTCGGCAGATAGAAGAAATTAATATCCTTAATCAATTGCATAAATGGTTTCGATGCCCATTTAGAATTGGCAAAAGGCTGCACATTTTTTGGGTTGGCCATATAGTTGTATCCCAATCCTCCCCGGTATTCTTTTCGCATATCGTACTCCACATCCACATTGCGTTGGTAAATTTCGCTGTATGAATAGGACACATTCAGGTTTTCGATGTCGTAAATGCGCGGTGGTCGTGTGCCTCCCACCCTGTCCTTGCGCACATTCATGAAATTGAGGTTCTTTCGCTGCAAATAATCATTTGTGAGCACTTTCACCGAATCACGTTCAGCTTCTGTATCATACGAGGCCAGGTCGTCCTTGAGTTTGACGTCTGGGTTCAATGGGTTGAATTCAGGCCTGATGTGTGCTTCTCCATAATCAAAGTGCATAGGGATGCGCAAACCGGTGGATTCGGGCAGGAATTTTCCAAGGTCGATGTCTGTGGCTACGTTAAAATCAGTTATGGCTTCACGTGAAGTTTCGTTTACTTTCATATCGAGGCTTCCAAAGCCAGGTGTGCTGTGGGCTCCCGATACAACTACGCGTCCCAGGTCGGCCAGGTGGGTTTCAACCCGGGCTGTGGCAGCCCAGCCTCCTTTATTGTTAAAATCGGTAACGCGGAGTTCATTCACCCATACGATGGCACTCTTGGGCAAACCATCATCAGTGGTATTTACACCTTGCCTCTTGGGGTTGCGCACACCAATCATAATACCCTTCACATCGCTTATGCTCGGGTTTCCGACTACTTTAACTAAATGGTCGCCAAGTTGTTGGATAAATGGAAGATTCCAATTCACTGTTGAGTTGGGATCACGCATGGCGATATTCCTGTTCTGCTTTACCTGCACCAGTTCTTCCAAATCAATGTCGAGGAGGTTTTCTTCGGGCCATATTGCCAAATCATCGGAAAATGGCGTGTTCCATGGTGTAAAGGTGAGCGGAATCTCATATTCGTAATAATTTTGCGTAAAATCAGCCCCCATTCTTATAAATACAGTCAAGTCGCCATAGTCCAGCTCCTCGGCCTCGATAAGCTTTTCGGCATGCACATACATTTTTAGTTTTTTGTACTGCCTGAAATCAAAACTGGTGGTTTTGTATGCTGCACGTGCATCGCCATCCTGCAAGTTCTGAACCGTAAACGCCATCGACTGCTCGTTGAGGCGCACCAAACTGGTGGTGCCGTAGTTGATTTCGCGTTCAATTCCCGGCGGGATTACATACGGGATGGGTTCGCGACGGCCATTTTCTTCTATATTTACAGCTGAAATATCAAAGCGGGTATTGTTGGCATTGTCGTTAACGAGATACTCTCCCGGGGCTTCAAGGTTGTAACGATAAGTGCGCCATTCGCCTCGAACCAGTTCCAGGGTGGCAAAGCGAGCCAAAACCGGACGCTCAAATCCTTTGAAAAACATCCTGATAAACCTGATCGAACGAAAATCTTCAATACTTCCAACCACTTTTTCGGGTTGACTCACAGGGATTTTAAACTGATACCAGGTTACTTCTCCCACATCGCCATTTTCAAGCGGAATACCGGTTGCTTCACGGATATCGGTGATATAGTTTTCACCAACCTTCATGTTTTGCGGATCGAGCTTGATTCTGTACTGGAAGTATCTTTCTGTTTCGCTTAAGGTATTGTCGCGGTTTATGTCTTCCATATTCGGAAAAGTGGTGGCACTTGTTTGAAAATCTTCCGTGTTCAAATCATCGGTAGGGGAGTTGCCATCGGGTCCGTTAAAGTTTTTATAACGCTCCAGAATGCTGGTATAGCGCGAGTCGCTGTCGAGTGCGGCGCCCCTGAAATACTGGAAGTTGTCTGCTGATGGATCTTGCAGGGATTCTTGAAAAGCTACTGAATTTTCCCCATACCGGTCGCGGATTACATCCAAAAAGGTAGGGCCATGAAAACTGCGTTCATCTTCATCGCGCAAACCATCGTAACCAACATCTTGAAACTGTCGCGACCCGGGCAGGTTGCTGAACGATTCTGTCAAAGCCTGCAAGGTTGGAACGCGGCCCCAAATGGTCGTATCCACATTTATGACCTCTTCGGAAACGGGCAATCCATGTTCGTAAAACTTGCGTCCGTCACGCAAAATATCTTCTGAAATATCTCCAAGGTTTATGTATAAATCTCCTGAGTTGGTAGGGTCTTCAGTAAAAGGGTCCATCATCCAAAACTCCAGGTATTCGATATTTGTTGCCTCAAAATCAGTAGCTTCAATCCGGCGCATAATACCTCCCCAGCGCGAATCGGGACGGGCAAGGCTTCCGTCATCCTCCAGTCCGGCAGTGTAGGAAGTTGGCATTACATCATAATTGTAGGGGCCGCGCTCCTGGGGGTAATAGGCCATATTGAGCACAGCAATATTGGTGGGTATGCCTGATGGAATATCCTTGTTGGGAAAAACCTCAGTTTCAAGAACCTGGCGAACGCTGTGCCTTGATAGTTCATTGCGGTCAATATTTGGAGGCCTTCGTGTGCCAAATCGATCGTAAAAAACAGAAGCATCAATAATATACCAGGCCATTTTCGCCCTGTTTTTTCCATAATCAAGACCTGTTCCCGGCGCTGCTTCAGGGAAAAGGTCAAGTTGGCCCTGTGGTGTGCTGGCCAAGAACCAAGTGTGTTGCTGACGCAGGTCAATTTTAGATTTAGCTCCTTCAAAATCATCAATATAGGAGGTTCCTGTTTTACCCACTGCACGTGAATGACCTGGTAGAAAATGGGCAAATTCACCATCCACATTGATGCGTGAAATCTGATTGGTGCTGATACCCGGTATTTTGTTAATCATATTGGTGAGCCAACGCGATTCGCGGCGATAACTCAGGTCGAGGCCGTAGATGGTATTTGAAATGGGGTCGTCTCCGTAATTCACTTTTTGTGTTAGCGGCCTTTCATGCAAATTGAGCAAGGTGGCACCAAGGCGGAAATCCTGATTAAATTCATGGTCAAGGCGCAATCCCATCATGCGTTTCTGCTGGATGGCAAACATTTGGTTGCTTTCCAAAGAAATGTTGATGGGGGTGCCCGAACTGAGAATTCCTTCGTTGATAATGCGAACGCGTCCCAGGGTGTAGTCAACGGTATAGTCCACGTTTTCGGTAAGGGGCACACCACCGGCAGTAACTTTCACCGAACCTTGCGGCACATTGAGGGCATTGAGGTTGATTTCGCTGCCCGACTGCGATTTGTAATAACCTTCGAGGAGGTATTTGTTTTTTTCAGGAAATTGCTCAGCACCCGTTTTAGTAAGTGTATAGAGCGAATCATAGGCATAGTGGTCGGCCAGGTCGGGATTGTCAGGAAAAATCTTATTTCGGATGTGCGAGCCAAAAGGTTCAAGTACAGTAAAAAAGATACGCCCGTTGGAAGAGTTGATTGTTCCGCCCTGGGTGGCTGCATTATCCAGAAAGTCGAAAACCCCATCACCACCGGCAACAGGGTTCATTTGCTGGTTCAGGTTGTCGAGGCCCATCAGGTGGATAAGCGGCACACCGGTGACACTTTCATCACCCTCGGTGAAATAGCCTGTAGGCACTGCATTGTCATTACCTGTGTATAATATATTGAATGTAAAGTCTTCGCGGTTCACCTGAAATGCCCTGATGGTATAAACGTTTTTCATCATCAGGTTCCACATGGGGATGCGGGTATTTATGGCACTACTCTTAAGCAGTTTAACAACGAGGTTTTTTGGTGAATTAATACCCTGGTCCGAGAATTCACCTACCTGGAATACGCTGTCGTATCCGATAACTGTGTATTGATAGGCTACTGCAAGGGTTTGGTCGGCATTGAGCGTGGTGTTGAGCGACACAAATCCCAACTTACTATTATAGGTATATTCTGACTGATTGAGTTTTCTGGCATTTTCAATTTTTTCAAAATCTTGTCCTGCAACCATATAGCCATTTCTACCCAAATTAAAAGGGTCGGCACTCAAATAGGACGAAACCGTATTGATGCTGCGAATGCTGGCTGTATCCATGCGGTTCATCATGTTATTTGACCTGTTGGTAGGCAATGGTGGTCCTTGTGTGGCAGTTATCTCACTGTTGCCAATCCATTCCCTGCGGCCTTCACCCAGGTCAGCAAGGGCAATGATGTTGCGGTTATCCTCCAGGGCAGCGCCTACATTGGTAATCCACACCTCCACCTTGGTGATGTTGATGTCGGAGCCGATGATGGGAAGCGATTTTAAAGCATTTTCGTATTGCTCCCTAAAGTGCTGGCTGATAAAGAAGTGCCTATTTTCTTCATAATCAAGGCTGCTCAGGTTAAACTGGTTTGTTTGGGCACCACCCTGAACTGTAATATTGCGGGTTTCACTTTCTTGCTGCGAAAAAACAGCTGTAACACTGGTTCGGCCAAATTGCATTTTCGTTTTAATACCAAAAAGTGCCTGGCTGCCATTGATCAAAGTTGAATTGAGCGGGAAGCTCACATTGCCAGCTTCAATCAGTTTAATAATTTCGTCCTCTTTGCCTTCATATTTCAGTGCCAAGCGGTTTTCGAACTGGAAGGTTGCCTGGGTGTTGTAATTGGTCCTGAATTCAATTTTTTCGCCAATTTTGGCAACAACATTCATTTGAATTTTCTGGTCGAAGTCGAAATTGGTGGTACGTCTTTGGCGCACGTCCAATTGGGGGTCTTCACGTTTATTGCTTTTCACGCCAAAGGTAATTTCGGCTGACCCTTGCGGACGAATGTCAATAGTGCTTCCCCCAAATATCCTGTCAAAGGCCTCGCCTCCAATATGTATGGGCGGAATAATGGATTGCGCTGACTGCGGTTGTGAAGTTTGTGAGCGGTCTTGCCAGAAATGTTGAATGCCTTTTTTATTTTGGTAATTCATGTACTCCTCGCGGGTCATGGAGGTAGGTGTGCGGTAGTTGAAGTCGCCAATTTTGCTGTAAAAAACATATTGGCCTGTAAGCGGGTCATACACCACTTCACGTTTGATATTTTCGGGCTCACTCAGATAAAGTGGCGATTGCTGGTCGAATTGGTTGTAGGGGTTGCCGTCATCCTGTGGAATGGGATACTGCATCCGGCTGGTATCAGGTTGTTGGGGCCACAAGGGATTGGCAGCAGTGTGGGTAACCAAAAATGGTTTGTTGGCCATACTTATGAAAGCCCCCGCCACAATCGCAAGCGAAATAAATACGTACCTAAAAAATCTTTTCAATGACAAACCCACTTTATTTCTGAAGTATGATAATCTTCTTATTTATTTACTAATCATGCGATTATAACAATTACTACAACACTTTCAGGGACTCTTTAATTAGAAATTCCACACTAGGTTCCTGATGTATTTTTAATAATTTATCCAAAGCCTTATCGGCCGCATTTTTGTTGAACCCTAAAATCAACAGACCTGATAACGCTTCGTCTTTTAAGGTATTGTATGATGAAGATACTTTTTCACTTGTTAAATCCCCTTTGCCCACCTTATCTTTTAAGTCAACAACAATTCTTTGTGCGGTTTTTCCGCCGATTCCTTTCACCCCTTCCAGAATATGTGTTTTGCCTAGTGCAATGGCATCAATGGCCTCTGTTGTTGTGAGCGATGACAGAATCAGCCTGGCAGTATTGGCCCCTACGCCTGAAACAGTAATTAACAAAAGGAAAAGTGCCCGTTCGTTTTCCTCTGCAAAACCATAAAGCACATGGGCATCCTCACGAATGGCCAGGTGGGTAAAAAGCTTCACCTGCTCATTGTCGCCAATGGCTGCAAATGTGTTGAGCGAAATATGGATTTGGTATCCAATTCCGTTTGCTTCAACGATTACAGAAGTTGGATTTTTTTCAACAAGCTTTCCTTTAATGAATGCGTACATAGACTATTGTCTTATTAAGCGACGTGTAATTCATGGTACCAAGCGGGCAAAAATACAAATAATACCATCAGTTTGCGATCGGGGGTATTTTTCGTTTAGCCCCTGTTTTATGATTGCCTTTTTAGTACTGATATAAACCTTTCCTTTTTATTTAAAAGCAGAAATAACGGGTGGTATTATAAAAGATACTACCATTTCAAAATCTTCCGGAAATCGTAGTCCTCAGGGTTTGGGATGTATTCGCGAGCTGCATTATAATCATCAGGGCCTATGTATTGCAAGCCGTTTTCAAAAATCATTTTAGTTTTTTCGCCATCCATATCGACTAAACGTGGTCTAACTTTGCCATTTTCGTCTTCCACATCTTTCAGGTAAAGTGGATGGCAATTGCCGGCCGGGTCCGATGTTACCATAGCCCCCGAAACACCCTGATCAAATAGCTGTTTTACGCCGTATCCTAATAAGCCGCAGTACATTAAATCGAAAGCCACAGGGCGCACACAACGCAATTCATAACCTAGTTCAACCGGGCGGCTCTTTATGTTCAGGTTGATTTCTTTCAGGCGATGCTGCAACAGCATATTATATATGTGTGCTTTACTCACATTGCCCAGTTCGGGGTGCCCATGGTCGTCATAAGTGAAATTAACGTTGGACGATTCAATTTCGCTTTTGGTCATAAAATGAAATACGCCTTCACTTACAATGGCAACCCCATAGGCAATGCCTTCAATTTTTCTTTTCACCATCGAAGAAATAATTAAGCGCGTTATGCGGTCAAAAGTAACCTCCGTTTTATGAAACATTTCCGGTATGATAATCATCGGGTAATGACAGGCTGCCCCGATGCCAAAAGCCAGGTGGCCAGCCTCGCGGCCCATGGCCGAAACGGTAAACCAATTGCCGCTGGTGCGGGCATCTTCATAGATGGTTTGCGCAATCCTGACCCCTTCATCCTTGGCTGAATAATAGCCAAACGTAGGTGATCCCTCCGGCAAAGGCAGGTCGTTGTCTATTGTTTTAGGTACATGCAGGTTTTGGATTTTTATTTTATTTTCAGCCAGGAATTTTGAAATGCGATTGGCGGTAGAGGCCGTATCATCGCCGCCAATGGTAACCAGTAGTTTTACATTGTTTAAGGTGAAAAACCGGGTCGAAAAATCACTGTCCTTTGGTTTGTGCCGGCTCATCCGCAGGGCCGATCCGCCTTGTTTTTGAATATCGTCAGCAAAAGTAAAGTCAAAGTCGAGTATTTCCGGGGTTTTTGCAAAAAGGCTTTTATAGCCGCCGTGCAGGCCGATAACACGGTAACCCGACTTTAAAAAAGTTTTAGCCACTGTGCTGATTACGGTGTTTATGCCCGGGGCTGGCCCGCCTCCACATAAAATTGCAATTGATTCCTGCATGGTTTGGTTTTTTAGAATTTTAGCTTGCAAAGATAGCAAACTGTCCAAAAGCTTGTTCCCCTATAATTTGAAATTCCGTGAAACATTTCTTTCTGGCTCTATGCACTTGTAATGAATGTATTTGGCAAGGGAAAGTTTAAGTGTTTTCATTATTGAAAAGCTGGTTATGTAAAAATGCATAAATTTGGGGCCTCAACTAAAGCAAAATACTTATGATTATGGAACATTTAAAATTAACCGGAAAACTACTTGTTTTCCTCCTCTTTTTTCAATCAACAATATGGTTAACAGCTCAAACGGAGACCAATGTGCCTGCTTTGACGGAGTTTGCCGCTGAAGCTGAACAGGAATGGAACCAAATGCGCCTTCGGGCAGAAAACTTTGCTTCAGAGCATAACATACCGCTGCGCCGTGAGCTTGAGGACGGCACCATCATACAATTGGTGGACGTGGTAGATGGCTTGCCTGTTTTCTTTCAAACCTATAACTTGGGTGCCGCACATACCACGCGCGCCAGCCATTTGTGGGAGGGCGGCAGCTTGGGCGTCAACGTGTCCGGTGACGGCTATGATAAAATTGGTATTTGGGATGGAGGGCGTGTGCGCAACACCCACCAGGAGTTTAACAATACCGGTGTTGCGCGTATTGTGCTTGGTGATGGAGCTTCCAGCTTTTCATCGCATGCAACACATGTGGCCGGAACCATAATTGCCGGTGGGGTTAGCCCCGAGGCAAAAGGTATGATCCATGCCGGTCAATTGAAAACATACGATTGGAACAACCATTGGAACGAGATAGCCAGTGCAGCAGCAGCTGGTATGGAAATATCAAACCACTCCTGGGGCTATACCACAGGCTGGAACTGGAATGGCAGTACCTGGGTTTGGACAGGTAATTCAGGAGTTTCACCAGTTGAAGATTACCGCTTTGGGTTTTATGGCAGCAATTCCCGTCAAATGGACCTTATCGCCTTTAATGCACCCTACCACCTGATCGTGGTTGCTGCTGGCAACGACAGGGGCGAAGGCCCTTTCGATGCAGGACAACCAGGAATTCCTGAAAAAGATGGCGGTGATGATGGTTTTGATTGTGTTGATGCTTTTGGAGTTGCAAAAAACACCCTGGCAGTTGGAAACATCAGGGAACTTATCGATTACCAAGACCCAAGTCAGGCCATTATGAATAACTCAAGCAGTTGGGGGCCATCAGACGACGGTCGTATTAAACCCGACCTGGTAGCTAAAGGTACGGATACCTATTCCAGTGCCTCAGCAAGTAATACTGCCTACGAAACATCAACAGGAACCAGTATGGCATCGCCAAACGCTGCCGGTACTTTGGCTCAGCTGCAGATTCTTTATCAGGATTTAAATGGTGGCCAACCTATGCGTGCTGCCACACTCAAAGGCCTTGCCATTCATACTGCTGATGAAGCCGGCCCGCATCCCGGCCCGGATTATATGTTTGGCTGGGGTGTATTGAATGCCAAAGCTGCCGGTGCAGTAATCCTTGATAATGCCGGACAAGTTGCAATAGATGAGTTGGTGTTGGCTTCAAATGATATGTACGAGCGGGAAGTAGAAGTGCGTGATGGCAGTCCGCTAAAGGTCACTATCAGCTGGACTGACCAGCCCGGCATAGCACAATCGCCCAGCTTGAACCCACGTACTCCCCACCTGCGCAACGATCTTGACCTGGTGGTTATGGGGCCGGGTGGTACCCCTTATTATCCTTGGAAAAAAGATTTTGAAAATCCTACCGAACCGGCAACAAATGATTCAAAGAACAGTGTTGACAATGTTGAGGTTGTTTTTGTTCCTGAAGCCGAGGCAGGAACCTATACCATCTTAATCGATCATGACGGGCCCCTTGTTGGTAACCAGCAAGCTTACTCCCTCATTATTTCAGGAATTGATGACTATACCGAAATGGCTGAATGTTCTGAAGGATGGGATATTGAAGATTTTGATCAAGATAATGTATTGCTGAATCAACTGCTGCAATGGAAGCCGGGAAATTTTGCCGCTTCTTATGATATTTATTTTGGAACTGATGGCAACGGAACGCAAACACCAACAAATATTTTGAATGGTGAGAATGTGACAAAACCCTATTTCCGTTACCATATGGAGCCTTCCACCACTTATTATTTAAAGGTGGTACCAAGAAATAATACAGGTGCTAATGCCGATTGTGATGTAATCTGGGAATTTACAACCATGGATGCCATTGATGATTACCCTTTCATGACCAATGTGGAGGATGCAACGCTTCCAAAATTACCGGATTACTGGCAAGCCTGGAACTACTCCCCCCACTGGAACCTCAATTGGGAAAGCACTAACTTAACAGCTGCTGTTGGCTCAAAATCTATGGTTGTGATGACAACAGGCGGGCAATCTCGTACTTTCAACAATTGGCTTGTGTCGCCACCCATACAGGTTGATGCAGCCAGGGAATATCTGGTAAGCTTTAGCTATCGTGGCTTCCTGCCAAGCTCGCCCGAACGCTTTAGCCTCTATTGGGGCCTGAAGGCCGACACTACCGATTTGGTAAATAAGGCACTGGAGGTGCAGGGCATCAATGTGAATGCCTGGCGTTCGGAAACTGCACTGTTGATACCAGAACATGATGGCTATATCTTTTTAGGATGGCTGGCTGACAACCCCGCTGGCATTGGCTTGTTCCTTGATGAAATATTAATTGAAGATTGGGGCCTTGTTGGCGTTGCCGAAAGCCTCGAAAAACAAATCAGGGTGCAGCATCGCAATGGAAAACTTATTATTCAGTCTGAATTCAACCTCGAAGGCATGGATTTATCTGTAACAAATGCAGCAGGTCAGTCATTGCTGAGGCAGCAACTGCCCAGTGCCACGCAATTCGAAACTGCAATACAGTTGCCAACCGGCGTTTACATTGTAAAAGTTAGCTCGGATAAACTGGATAAAACTGTGAAATTTTTTATCAATTAGTATAGAGTCTCTATAAACTAAGAACCCGGGCAATCGTCCGGGTTTTTTTTTGCGTTTGCGTTTGGTTCAAACAATTTACTATTTTTGAGCCCTAACCAATTCGATACAACCATGACCAATTTAATACTTCCTAATTTGCGTTTTGTGTTTATATTCCTCATTTTCATATTACTATCAAATAGTAGTTATACACAATCTAAAACAAACACTGTTTTTCTGGAACAATTTGCCGCAAAACAACAGTCCGAGTGGCAAGCTATGCAACAACGTGTGCAGGATTATACTGACCTGCACAGGGTTCCGGCGTATATTGAAACACTGGATGGTGGCTGGGTAATGATGTTTGATGTGGTTGACGGACAACCTGTTTATTATGCCTCAGACAATGTAGGAGCTGCCATAACAACACGCGCCAATCAATTGATGCCGGATGGCAATACAGGATTGGAACTTACCGGCGAAGGCTACGACAAGCTTGGTGTTTGGGATGGTGGTCGTGTGCGCAACACCCATGTGGAGTTTATGGATCAGGGCGTTTCGCGGGTTACACAGATCGACAACCCAACATCGCTTAGCGATCACGCCACGCATGTAGCCGGAACGATGGTTGCTGCTGGCATCAATACTGCCGCACGCGGTATGGCATTTGCCGGCGAACTAAAGGCCTACAACAGCTCGAACGACAATTCGGAAATGACCGCAGCTGCCCTGAATGGCATGGAAATATCAAATCATTCTTATAGTCAGCTTACAGGCTGGAGCAGTGGGTCGGGTAGCTGGCAATGGTATGGCAATGCAAGCATTTCACCAGTGGAAGACTACAAATTTGGCTTTTACGGGCCACAATCCCGTACTTGGGATGTGCTGGCGTATAATGCCCCTTTTTATTTGATTGCAAAATCGGCGGGAAATAATAGGGGCGAAGGTCCTTCCAATGCCGGACAACCAGGTTTTCCCGAGAAGGACGGCGGTGAAGACGGCTATGATTGTATTCCTGACCGTGCTACGGCAAAAAATGTACTTGCGGTGGGAGCCGTTACAGAAGTACTTGATTATACAGGGCCGCAAGATGTAGTAATGAGTAGTTTCAGCGGGTGGGGGCCTACTGATGATGGTCGCATCAAGCCGGACGTAGTTGCCAAAGGTGTTGGGGTTTTTAGTGCTGGTTCAAATAGCGATACCCACTATTCAAGCAAGAACGGAACAAGCATGTCAACACCTAACACTGCAGGTACAATGGCCTTGTTGCAATTACATTATCAAAACCTGAATGAAGGCAATCCCATGCGCGCTTCCACACTTAAAGGCCTGGTAATACATTCCGCTGATGAAGCCGGTTTGCACCCCGGCCCTGATTACATCTTTGGATGGGGCCTGGTGAATGCCGAACTGGCTGCGAATATTATTTCTGAGAATTTTGAAGGCCAGCAGTTAATCGATGAAATCGAAATTGAAGATGGAGGAACTTATCAGCGACAAGTAGCTGTTGCAGGCGGAAACCCCTTGCGGGTTACTATTTGCTGGACCGACCCGGCAGGCGACCTTTTGCCAATGGCACTTAACGACCGCACACCCGTACTCAAACACGACCTGGACCTGCGTATTGAAGACGACAACGGCAACATATATTATCCTTGGAAACTGGATCCCGATCAACCAGCGGAACCAGCTACCAACCAGGGCAAAAATCATGTGGATAATGTTGAATTGGTACATATCGATTTGGCTGAAGAAGGTATTTACAACATCATCGTGGATCACGAAGGTACACTTTCGGCTAATCAGGTTTTCTCCCTGATTATTTCAGGTATTGATGATTATGACGATGTGCCATCTTGTTCCAATGGGTTGATTTATCCGGATGACAATGGTGAAAATGCTTTTCTCAATCAGCTGATTCAGTGGGAGCCAGCCTCTTTTGCCACAAGTTACGATGTGTATTTTGGTACTGATGGGGAAGGAGTGCAAACGCCTTCCAATATTTTAAATGGCGAAAATGTAACATCGGCTTCGATACAGTTAAACCTTGAACCTGCCACAACATATTATGTGCAAGTTGTACCACGAAACAACCAGGGAACCAACGACGATTGTTCCGAAATATGGGGTTTTGCCACAATGGCCGCCATAGCTGAATTTCCTTACCTGGTTGATGTAGAAGATGTTGATGTGCCCAACTTACCTGAATTCTGGCAATCAGTCAACTATTCAGATTATCCCGGTTTTCACTGGGCATCGACCAGTCTTGTGGGTGCATCTGGTACCAAATCGCTTGCTATCTTTTCACCCTCGGGCCAAATCCGGAGTTTTGACAACTGGCTTATTTCGCCTCCCATAGCAGTTGATGCTTCTAAAGAGTATAATGTCAGCTTCAATTATCGTGGACTGATGCCCAATACAAGTGAGCGAATTGATTTTTACTGGGGAACCAATGCCGATACCAACCACTTGGTCAACATGGCATTTCAGGATGATAATATCACATTCTTTGGCTGGCTGGAAGCAGAAGCATTGCTTATTCCTGAACACGATGGACATATTTTCCTGGCGTGGCATGCCAATAACCCACAGGGAATTGGTGTTTTTCTCGACGATCTGATGATTGAAGACTGGGGCTTGGTTGGTGTGGCAGAAAGCCCTGAACGAAAGATTCGCGCATTTTATAGGGATGGAATGATGAGCATACAATCGGAGCTGATATTCAATAATTTAGAAGTAACTATCGTGAACATTGCCGGACAAAACCTGCTGCAACAAAGCCTGCCCGATGCCTATCATCATGTGTTTCCACTGGGTTTAAAAACAGGGATTTACATCATTAATTTGCGTGCTGATGGTTTGGATAAAACGATTAAACTATTTGTTAACCAATAAATTAGCCAAAAGGCTGACGACAGAATCAATTACTCAAATAGATTTGAGCAGACTTAAAAAACCGGTATTATGCCGGTTTTTTTTGATTCGTACGTTTTTTCCAGCCAATATACCAAATATAAACACCTGCTATAACAAGCGGAATACTAAGCCATTGGCCCATATTCAGAGCCATATTGGCTTCAAAACCAACCTGGGGTTCTTTTAAAAACTCAACCAGAATGCGCGACCCGAATACCAATATCAGGAAGATGGCAAAAAGCAAGCCCGGTTGTTTGGTTGCCCAGCCTTTAAAATAGCTGCGGTAAAGCAAAAAGAAAGTAAAAAGGTAAACCAAGCCCTCATAAATCTGCGTTGGATGCCGTGGATCGCCTGTGTAGGCCGGGTCGTAATAGCGCACAAACTGAAAGCCCCAGGGCAGATTGGTGATATGGCCAAAAATTTCTGAGTTCATCAAGTTGCCCATACGGATGAAAAAACCGGCAAGTGCCACCACAATCACAATGCGGTCGATGGTCCAGAAAAATGTTTTGTTTTGCTTGCGCGAAAAATAATACAAAGCTATAAGAATGCCCACAGCAGCCCCATGACTGGCCAGGCCCCCTTCCCAAATTTTCAGGATTTCGATTGGGTTGCTCAAGTAATATTCAGGCTCGTAAAAAAAGCAATGCCCCAATCGTGCGCCAATAACTGTGGCCACAATCATATACGTTGACAATTCATCCAATACTTTTTCCGGGATGTTTTCGAGGCGAAAGATCTTTTGCATGATTAAATAGCCAACCACAAAAGATGCGGCAAACAAAGCACCGTACCACCTTACACCATTACCACCAATAAGTGGCAGCCATTCAGGAAACTGGAAGATCTCGGGCGAAACGTCCCAAACGATATGAAGTATGCTCATAACAAACGGATTTGTGCACAAAGGTAATCAGAATCTGCAAAGCTGTTTTGGTTAAGGAAGAAGAGTTTCTCAATTTTTCATGTTTATGGGTATGTTTGTGTTCTGAAGTTTGGTTTAGGTTTTGTTGACCTTTGCCTTCTTTAAAACGATTGCAGTAAGCAAATGGGTTAATAATTTCCTTAATTTTGCAGCCTGTACCTAAGTGCCTCTATACATGGATAACTACTCCTTTCTAAATAACAGCGATCCGGCCGCCATTGAGGAAATTTACCGGGCTTTTAAAAACAAACCTGAAAGTGTTGACGAAAGTTGGCGTAAATTCTTTGAGGGATTTGATTTTGCTGTAACATCATATACGCAAAAAACTGGTGTAGATGTAATTACACCCAAGGAATTCAAGGTGCTCAACTTGATAGACGACTACCGTAAAAGGGGGCATTTGTTCACCTTAACAAACCCTGTGCGTAAACGTAGGTCCTATAAGCCAACACTCGAACTTGAAAATTACGGCCTTTCGGAAGCCGACCTCGATGTTTTTTTTGAAGCCGGTTCGGAAGTTGGTATTGGGAAAAGCAAATTACGTGACATCATTGGCATGCTGGATCAAACCTATTGCCGTTCGTTGGGTGTGGAATATATGTATGTGCGCAATACAGAAATCGTGAAATGGCTCAAAGATAAAATGGAGCCTATCCGTAATACCCCATCTTACACCGAATCGGATAAACGCTTTATTCTCAAAAAATTAATACGTGCTGTAGGCTTTGAAAAATTCCTGCACAAAAAGTTTCCTGGTCAAAAGCGCTTTTCACTCGAAGGTGCCGAATCACTTATTCCCGCACTTGACGCCATCATGGAAAAAGGAGCTGAAATTGGCGTGGAAGAAATGGTTATTGGCATGGCACACCGCGGACGACTGAATGTATTGGCCAATATCATGCGCAAACCTTATGCCGACATTTTTAGCGAATTTGAAGGCAAGGAATATGAAGATGAAACCCTGCTGGGCGATGTAAAATACCATTTGGGCTACACAACTGCTCGAAAAGCTACAAATGGCAAAATCGTAAACCTGACACTATCACCCAACCCTTCTCACCTTGAGGCTGTTGCACCTGTGGTTGAAGGCATTGTAAGGGCAAAAATTGATCAGCAGCATGGGGGCGATTTTAAAAAAGTAACCCCCATCTTGATTCACGGCGACGCTTCTGTTGCGGGACAAGGTGTTGTTTATGAGGTGCTCCAAATGTCTGAAGTCAAAGGGTATAAAACAGGGGGGACAGTGCATTTGGTGATCAATAACCAAATTGGCTTCACAACTGATTACCTGGATGGCCGCTCAAGCACCTATTGCACTGATGTGGCCAAAGTGACACAATCGCCTGTATTTCATGTTAATGGTGATGATGCCGAAGCCGTTGTTTACGCTATACAGCTCGCTATGGAATTTCGTGAAAGGTTTGAAAAAGATGTGTTTATCGACCTGTTATGCTACCGCAAATATGGTCATAATGAAGGGGACGAACCACGTTTTACACAGCCGATTTTGTACAAAGCCATCGAAAAGCATCCCAATCCCAAAGAACTCTATGTGGATCGATTGATCAAAGAAGGTCTTGTTAATGCGGAGGAAGTGTCTGTATTGGAAAATCAAAACAACGACCGTCTTGAGGAAAGCCTGAGCGGCTCCAAATTGCGGCAAAAATCCTATATCACCAACTTCCTCAAAGATACCTGGGAAGGCATCAAAAAAGCAACTGCCGAAGATTTTGATCATTCACCTGATACGGCTGTTGAAAAGCAAACCATGTTGCAACTTACAGAAAAGTTATCGTCATTGCCTGACAACCTGAACTTCTTTCGCAAAACAGTGCGCCTGCAACAGCAAAGATATGATGCTGTTTTTAAAGATAACAAGCTGGACTGGGCCATGGGTGAATTATTAGCCTATGCCAGCCTGGTAAACGAAGGCACTTGTGTGCGCTTGAGTGGGCAGGATGTTGAGCGTGGGACCTTTTCGCACCGTCATGCTGTATTGAGGGTTGAAGATTCAGAGCAGGAACACATCCCACTGCAGCATATTCATGAAAAACAAGGCTCGTTTGAGGTGTATAACTCCATCCTCTCAGAATATGGGGTGCTTGGATTTGAGTACGGCTATTCGTTGGCATCTCCTCACCGGCTTACCATTTGGGAAGCACAGTTTGGCGATTTTAACAATGGCGCGCAAATAATTTTTGACCAATTCCTGAGCAGTGCCGAAGATAAATGGAATGTGATGAACGACCTGGTCGTCTTGTTGCCTCATGGTTATGAAGGACAAGGGCCCGAGCATTCAAGTGCACGTATCGAACGTTTCCTAAGCCTGAGTGCCGAAAACAATATGCAGGTGGCCAATTGTAGCACACCGGCAAACTTTTTCCACATCCTGCGCCGACAACTGAAGAGGCCTTTCCGTAAGCCACTGATAATTTTTACGCCCAAAAGTTTATTGCGTCATCCGCTTTGTGTTTCTCCACTCGAAGATTTCACTGCTGGTGGGTTCAAAGAGGTGATTGACGATATGGATGCCAAACCTGAAAAAATTAAAAAAGTTGTTTTTTGCAGTGGAAAAATATATTATGATTTGCTTGAAGAGAAGCAAAAACTAAAAGACGAAACCATTGCCTTGGTGCGTATTGAACAACTGCATCCGCTGCCACGTAAGCAAATGATGAAAGTGGTTGAACGCTACAAGAAGGCAGAAAATCATTTGTGGGTGCAGGAAGAACCAATGAATATGGGTGCCTGGAAATTTATACACCATGAGTTTAAAGAAGTAGCATTTAAACTGGTTGCCAGGCCGGCCAGTGGCAGTCCGGCAACGGGCTCACCAAAGTTCCATGAAATCAGGCAAAGAAAAATCATTGATAAAACATTTGAACAATGCCAGTGTCAGCTCGTTGGTAAAACCTGCGGTATGATTTGTATTGGCAACAAATGGCGGTCGTTTGAGCAGGAACTTTCCAATATGAAGCTTGACCACCTGGACAGCACCTATCATTCCTCTGATAAACAGTTGGAATAGAAGATGTATGTTATAATTTTTTTGTATTCAATATGTTAAAATGTGGCTTCAACACTTAGGAATAGTTAACCAATTAGTCATAGAAAAATACCTATAAAAATATGGCCATCGAAGTAAAAGTACCAAGTCCGGGCGAATCCATCAACGAAGTGCAGCTGGCCAATTGGCTGGTTGAGGATGGTGCATATGTGGAAAAGGATCAGGATATTGTCGAAATCGATTCAGACAAAGCTACCCTGAGTGTAGCTGCCAGCGAGTCGGGCACCATCAGCTTGAAAGCCAAAGAAGGCGATATCATTGAGGTTGGTTCCGTTATAGCCCTTATTGAGGCGGGTGAAGCCAGCAGTGAACAAAAGGCCAAAGCTGCAGAAGAGAAGGATAAACAGCCAAAAAAGGAAAGCGCTGATACAGAAGCGAAGCAGAGCGAGCCAAGCAAAACCAAAGCATCTGAAAAACAGGAATCAAAAAAGACTGATACCCAGGAACGGCAGCTGAATCTTTCGCCATTAGCGCGCAAGCTTGCTGAAAGCGAAAATATCACCGAAAAGGAATTGTTTGACTTTTTTAAGCATTTCAGGATGGGCAAAAAAGATGTAGCCTTCTTTATGGAGAATAAAGGAGGTGTTTCCGGTCAACAGTCTGTTGCTCCTTCATGGGGAGGCACACGCGATGATGAAAGGCATAAAATGAGCTCGTTGCGAAAAAAACTGGCCCAAAGACTGGTTTCGGTTAAAAATGAAACAGCCATGCTCACCACTTTCAACGAGGTGAATATGACACCCATCATGGAAATCCGTCAGCAATATAAAGAACTGTTTAAACAGAAACATGATATCGGTCTGGGCTTTATGTCGTTTTTTACAAAGGCCGTTACCGAAGCCTTGCAGCATTTTCCGCAGGTGAATTCCCAAATTGACGGTGATGAAATTGTTCGATTCGATTATGCTGATATCAGCATCGCTGTTTCGGGCCCTAAAGGATTGGTTGTTCCGGTTATACGAAACGCCGAAACATTGACATTGGCTGAGATAGAACACAAAGTGAAAGAGTTGGCCATTAAGGCGCGCGAAAACAAACTGACCCTCGATGAAATGACGGGTGGCACATTTACCATCACCAATGGCGGCGTGTTTGGCTCCATGCTTAGCACACCTATCATAAATCCGCCCCAATCGGCCATACTGGGCATGCACAATATTGTTGAGCGGCCCATTGCAGTAGATGGCAAAGTCGAAATACATCCTATTATGTATGTGGCACTTAGCTACGATCACCGCATCATTGACGGACGTGAGTCGGTTAGTTTCTTGGTCAAGGTAAAAGAAATGCTCGAGAATCCGGCTAAAATGCTTTTTGGCACAAGAAATCCGGTTGAGGTGCTTCTTGGGTTGTGAGATATTAATAGAGCATAAAGCAAAGTGATTGAAGATTTAGGATTGCAGATCAGCGATTGCAGATATAGGGATTTTTAACAGATCAAAAATCTTCAATCTTCATTCATCAATCGTAAATCAAAAAAAAGTGATCGAACATTATTGATTGACATTTCAAGATTAGATTTGTAACCATGAACAGCAAAGAATTAGAGGATAGACTTATAAATTTTGCAGTATCAATAATTGATCTTTCAAATGAAATCCCAATGACAAAAGCGGGGAATCATCTATCGGGTCAATTAATTCGCTCTGGAACTTCACCAGCTTTGAATTATGGAGAAGCACAAAGTGCAGAATCCAGAAAAGACTTTATTCATAAAATGAAAATTGTGCTTAAGGAATTACGCGAATCACTTGTGTGCTTAAAAATTCTTCACAGATCCAATCTTTACATTTCTGAAGACAAATTAAATCGCATTATTAACGAATGTGATGAATTGATTTCAATATTCGTAAAAAGTATTGAGACAGCAGAAAAGAATGCGAATAGAATTATTAAATAAAATATGGAACTATGATTTTCCAAGATCAAAAATCTTCAATCTTAAGTCATCAATCGTAAATCAAAGTAAATTGATTGAAGATTTAGGATTGCAGATCAGCGATTGCAGATTTGGGGATTTTTCACAGATCAAAAATCATCAATCTTCGGTCATCAATCGTAAATCAAAAAAGTAATGATTGAAGAATTAAGATCAGCGATTGCAGATTTAGGGATTTTTCACAGATCAAAAATCTTCAATCTTAAGTCATCAATCGTAAATCAAAGTAAAGTGATTGAAGATTTGGGATTGAAGATCAGCGATTGCAGATTTAGGGATTTTTCACAGAGCAAAAATCTTCAATCTTAAGTCATCAATCGTAAATCAAAGTAAAGTGATTGAAGATTTAGGACTGCAGATCAGCGATTGCGGATTTAGGATTTTCCAATTTTTATAATATCTCAGTTGAAAAAATATGAGGCACGAAGTTGATTTTTTGGTAATAGGCTCGGGAATTGCTGGTTTGAGCTATGCTTTGAAAGTTGCAGAACATGGCAAGGTGATGATTGTGACCAAAACCGGTGCCAACGATACAGCCACCTGGTATGCTCAGGGTGGCATTGCTGCTGTGATGTACAATCCGGATACCTATGAAAAGCATATCAGCGATACACTTAAAGCGGGTGCTTATTTGAATGATGAAAATATCGTCCGCATTACCATAACCGAATCCACCGAAAGGGTTAAGGAGCTCATTGAATGGGGAACACATTTTGACAAGGAAACAAGCGGGAAATATGCATTGGCCCGTGAGGGTGGCCATTCTGAATATCGCGTATTACATCATCAGGACAAAACAGGATCGGAAATTCAACGAGCCTTGATCGAAAAAGTTAAGCAACATCCAAATATCCTGTTGCTTGAAGACTATTTTACAGTTGATATCATCACACAGCACCATTTGGGACAAATCATAAGGCGCTCAAACCGTGATATTCAGTGCTTTGGTGCCTATGTGCTCAATCCGCAAAGTAGTGAGATAGAAACAATATTGGCCAAAACAACTTTGCTCGCAACAGGCGGAGCGGGTAATATCTACCAAACCACTACCAACCCCACTATTGCTACAGGCGATGGAATTGCCATGCTCTACAGAGCCAAGGGCATTGTTGACCACATGGAGTTTATTCAGTTTCATCCAACTTCTTTGTACAACCCAAGTGAGAAGCCTTCTTTCCTGATCACAGAAGCTATCCGCGGGTCAGGTGCCGTCTTAAAAGATATTCGCGGGAATGAGTTCATGCAGCGATACGATAAGCGGGGTTCATTGGCTCCACGGGATATTGTTGCCAGGGCAATTGACAGCGAAATGAAAATCTCAGGCTCCGATCATGTTTACCTTGATGCGCGTCATTTGCCGGAAAACGAGATTCTGCAGCATTTCCCGGGTATTTATGCCAAATGCCTCAGTATTGGTATCAACATCATGAAAGACATGATACCGGTTGTGCCGGCTGCGCATTATATTTGTGGGGGTATCAAAACGGATGAATTCGGACGAACAAGCATCAATAAGCTATATGCTTCCGGCGAAGTGGCATGCACAGGACTTCACGGTTCCAACCGGTTGGCATCCAATTCGCTGCTCGAATCAGTTGTATTTTCTCATAGGGCGGCACAGCACGCCATCGAACAGTTTGAAAATACCCGGCACGAAATCCGCATTCCCAATTGGGATTCCGAAGGCACAGTGCTCAATGAGGAGATGGTGCTCATCACCCAATCGCGTAAAGAACTGCAAAGCATTATGAGCAGTTATGTGGGCATTGTCAGGAGCGATTTGCGCCTTAAAAGGGCTTTTGACCGCCTGATGACGATTTACAAAGAAACAGAAGACCTTTATGAAAAATCAGTTTTGACTGTCGAATTGTGCGAATTGCGCAATCTGGTAAATGTGGCTTACCTGATTATCAAACATGCATCCCAGCGCAAAGAAAGTATTGGCCTGCATTACTCAATTGATTACCCCAATAAATCCAAATGATATGGCACTTATAAAAAGTGTAAAAGGAATACACCCCAAATTTGGTAAGAACTGTTTTTTTGCCGAAAATGCTACGGTAGTTGGCGAAGTGGAAATGGGCGACAACTGTAGCGTATGGTTCAATGCTGTTGTGCGTGGTGATGTACATTATATCAAAATAGGCAACAATGTAAATATCCAGGATGGCGCTATCATTCATTGTACTTATAAAAAAGCGCCGGTAAATATCGGCAACAATGTGTCCATCGCCCATGGTGCCATTGTGCATGGATGTACCATTCACGACAATGTACTGATTGGTATGGGGGCCATCATCATGGACGGTGCTGTAATAGAGAGCAATAGCATAGTAGCTGCCGGGGCCCTCATTTCAAAAGATACAATTGTAGAAGCTGGCAGCGTATATGCCGGTGTGCCTGCAAAAAAAATCAAAACCATTGATAAAGCCCTGTTGGAAGGGGAGGTGACCCGTATAGCGCGGTCTTACACCACCTATGCCAGCTGGCATGATGACAGTATTACACCATTAGAGGAGATTTAAAAAATTGATATACAGTTCTGTAAATAGCCATATCGCTTATAGGCAGGCTAAAAGTTTTATTTTGTAATTTTGACGATCAAAAACAGATCAATTCCAATAAAAATATCTTTTATATGAAATACGACCTTATTGTAATCGGCAGCGGCCCGGGAGGCTATGTAGCTGCCATCAGGGCTGCTCAATTGGGCATGAAAACCGCAGTTGTTGAGAGAGAAGAAATTGGTGGAATATGCCTCAACTGGGGGTGTATCCCAACAAAGGCCTTGTTGAAAAGCGCGCAGGTTTTCAATTATATGAAGCATGCCTCCGATTATGGTATCAGCCTGGAAGGTGAGCCGAAGCCTGATTTTGAAGCCATTGTTAAACGTAGCCGCGATGTGGCCGATGGGATGAGCAAAGGGGTGCAGTATCTTTTCAAAAAAAATAAAATCGAGCTTTTGAAAGGGTTTGGCAAATTAAAAAGCAGCAATCAAGTGGAGGTTACCGATGCTGAAAAAAAATCGACAACCTACGAAGCTTCCCATATCATTCTGGCTACAGGCGCCCGCTCACGCGAATTGCCCAACTTGCCCATTGATGGCAAAAAAATAATCGGCTACCGCAAAGCCATGACCCTCGACAAATTGCCTGAATCAATGGTAGTGGTGGGGTCAGGGGCCATAGGATCGGAATTTGCTTTTTTCTATAACTCTATGGGCGTGGATGTTACCCTTGTCGAATATTTGCCTACAATTTTACCCATTGAGGATGAAGAAGTTTCGAAACAACTGGAACGCTCTTTCAAGAAAGCCAAAATGAAGGTGATGACCAATTCATCGGTCGAAAAGGTTGATACAAGTGGCAAGCTTTGCAAAGTGACCATTAAAACCAAAAAAGGCGAGGAAGTAGTGGAAGCTGAAATTGTACTTTCGGCTGTTGGTATTGCCACCAACCTCGAAGGCCTCGGCCTGGAAGAAACAGGCGTAAAAACCGAAAAGGGCAAGGTTTTGGTCGATGATTTTTACAAAACCAACATTGAAGGAGTTTATGCCATTGGCGATATTGTGCATGGTCCCGCCCTGGCGCATACCGCCTCGCACGAAGGCATTACCTGTGCGGAAGCCATTGCCGGCATGAATCCCGATCCCATTGATTATGGCAATATCCCTTCATGTACCTATACCAATCCCGAAGTTGCTTCGGTGGGCATGACCGAAAAGCAAGCCAAAGAGGCGGGTTATGAGATCAAAGTGGGCAAATTCCCATTTTCGGCCTCGGGCAAAGCAAGCGCAGCCGGTAATAAGGAGGGTTTTGTAAAGGTTATTTTTGATGCCAAATACGGCGAATGGCTTGGATGCCATATGATTGGTGACAATGTAACCGAAATGATTGCTGAAGCTGTTGCAGCCAGGAAACTGGAAACAACGGGCCACGAGATTATCAAAACCATACACCCGCACCCCACCATGTCCGAAGCCATCATGGAAGCCGCTGCTGCTGCTTATGATGAGGTGATTCATTTATAGGGTTGAAATATATTAACACCTTAAAACCATGGAAATAATCAAAACAAAAATTCCGGACTTGCTTATTGTCAAGCCGGCTGTTTTTGAAGATAAAAGGGGCTATTTTTTTGAGTCGTACAATAAGGAAAAGTTTCTTGGCCAAGGCGTTGACCAAAATTTTGTACAGGACAACGAGTCCAAATCCATGAAAGGTGTTTTGCGTGGATTGCATTTTCAGGCACCACCTTTTGCACAAGGCAAACTGGTGCGCGTTATGAAAGGTGCTGTGTTGGATGTGGCTGTTGATATTCGCAAAAACTCGCCAACTTATGGGCAATGGGCCTCCATCGAACTCACCGAATCCAACAAGATGATGTATTGGGTGCCACCTGGATTTGCTCATGGATTTGTAACCCTTGAAGACAACACTGTTTTCTTTTACAAATGCACCAATATGTACAATAAGGCCTCAGAAGGCAGTATCCGCTGGAACGATCCTGATTTGAATATCGATTGGGGTGTAGCTGATCCGATTCTTTCTGAAAAGGATCAGGTTTCGCCGCTTTTTAAGGATTTTGTGAGTCCGTTTTAAGCCACCGGGGCATAATCGCAGTTTATTTATCTAAAAGTAATGCTTTGAGCTCTTCATCAGTTGAAATACGCTTTTTGATTCCTTTTTCATATTCCGCTTCACTTTCCATGATTTTATTCACAAATTCAGGATCGTACGTACTTTTTTGCTTTTTAACTTCAAAAAGGATTTTAAAAGCCTTCAAAAAAGCCTTTAAACCTTTATCTTTTCCGGCTCGACATGTATGATGATGGTTTCCACTGCTATATTTATTTTTTCAGATTTGGCATAAATACATTAAAGGTTCAAAAAGGCCTCAATTGAGCCAAAACAGCTACTTTTGTAACACAATCAGGGCAATCTTCAATTGGTCCTGAATTGCTTATATTGTTTACTACAAGCCTGTTATGTTTAAAAGAATTTTCCTTGTACTTCTTTTTGTGGTTCTGGCTGGTACTTCCGCCTACCTCTTTTTTTCCAAACCCCGGCATGCATCCTGGGTTACGGAGAAACCCTTATTGAGTGAGCAAAACTACCGCATCATCAGTTTTGACTTGCCGGATGAATTGTATTTTGCTGATTTGCGCATTCCCATCGAGCTTTTTTATACCAGGGAGAGTCTGGAGCGCGAACTAATTGTAAATACCTATTGGCACAGCTCAACCCTGTTGCTGCTAAAGCGTGCCAATCGCTGGTTCCCTGTTATAGAACCCATTTTAGCAGCCTATCAGGTGCCCGACGATTTTAAGTACCTGGCCATGATCGAAAGCAGCCTGACCAATGCCCGTTCGCCTGCCGGAGCAGTTGGTTTTTGGCAGTTTCTTGAAGGTACGGCAAAGGACTATGGAATGGAAATAAACAAGGATGTGGATGAACGCTATCACCTGGAAATAGCTACAGCTGCGGCCTGCCGCTATTTGTTGAAATCATACGAGCGGTATAATGATTGGGCCCTTGTAGCCGCGGCATACAATGCCGGAAACAGGCGAATCAGCAATTTTATGGAAGACCAAATGGCCGACTCCTATTTTGATTTGCTTATGGCGGAAGAAACAGAGCGATATCTTTTTCGGATTTTGGCCGTAAAAATCATACATAAAGAACCCGAACGCTTTGGTTTTTACCCGGAGTTCGAAAAACTATATCCACCGCTTGCCTATCAACCATTGCTGATTACCAAATCTGTTGATAGTTGGGCCGAGTTTTCTCAGGCGCATGGTATTTCTTACAAATTACTGAAAATGTACAATCCCTGGTTGCGTTCCAACCAACTCAAAGTGAGAAGGGGCAAGGAATATGTAATCAAATTGCCGGTGGAACCTTTCAATTTGACGCATAAGGAATTGATTAAACGGTATGAAAAGCTGGAAGATTTTACAAATAATTAGCCCGCTTTTTTATCGAAAGGACTTATCTCAAAGCAAAAGCGTTAATTTTGCGCAGTTTCATTTTTGATGGTAATTTTTTACCTGAAACTTATTCCGCTATTTTATAGCTTAACAAAACAAGGAAATAGACCTGATGCCTGAGAATTTTGACCCTGAAACCAATGGCAGCCCTGCCGAAGACAAATACCTGGAAATACTTGGGGCAAGGGTGCACAACCTCAAAAATATTGACCTGCGCATTCCCCGAAATGAATTGGTGGTGATAACCGGTTTAAGCGGAAGCGGCAAAACATCACTGGCTTTTGATACCATTTATGCTGAAGGCCAACGCCGTTATATGGAATCATTTTC
>JAGYLH010000219.1 GCA_018400955.1 Bacteroidales bacterium | reverse complement strand
ATATTTGAATAGAAGAAGTTAGGGTCGGAGTCGGCATCCAAATATACCTGTTCACCTGCCAACGCTGTCATATTAAAACCACAGCCATCCGAAAGTTTTTGAAATATCAAATTATAAGACTGATAGATATTGAATATCAGCTCAAGAGCTAAATAGGTCTGTCTGAGCAGAGAATTTATCTACATCAAATAGGGTTTTACCAGGTGGCCTTTTTACTTTTTGCACCTTGCCATTTATACTACACAAGTACCCAAACGACAGGTAGTGTAGCAAACAAATCCTAACTTTCTCACAAAAATTACTGAACGCGGTTTTCGCTTTGCAATAAACCCTTCTGATCAATTCCAAAAGCAGGAAAACAATCATGGCTACAAATATTTGTGATTTCACAGCATTTTCACTTGTTCCCAAGAAGGTTTTGATTTGCAGGTTCTGTTTCATGAGTTTGAAAAATATCTCAATATCCCAACGTTTTTTGTACAGATCAGCGATTGTTCTGGCTTGCCAATCTAATTGATTGCTAATAATTCGAATTACCTTATTCTCATCTGCCTTATAAACAGTAACTAACCGGAATACTGTATCTTCAAGGCCTGCTTTTTTGGCTTCCTTACTGGTGAATTTTATTAATTCATCCTTTAAAATATCTTGGTCTTTCTCTTCTGGTAAATCCAGTTCCTCAATACTTTCGTATAGTATGTTGCTTTTAATACGAGTGACAAAAATATTTTTTGCCTTACACCGCCTGCTGATCAGCTCAAAATCAAAATAGGCTCTATCCTCAACAATAATGGTTCCTTTGGAAAAAACCTGATTCTCTAAACCTTTGCTATCATGTGTTTTAGCCTCTGTAATATTGATATAATCAGGAAGCCCCAGAGTATCGTCCCAAACGGTATGAATTTTTAGTCCTCCCTTAGCTGTACGGAACTTTGCCCAATCAAATAGGTTCAAACAAAGACTCACAGTGGAACTGTCGATTAGTTTTATCGTTTCATTTTTAACCTCTTCGATTACTTGTCGATCTCTGGTATCGGTTAAGGTACGCCTGTAATGATTAATAAGCTGATAGTAAATATCTTCAAACACCCGATAATCTCTTTGCCTGTTGCCATCGCTCATAGTTGATTTGGCTGGATTTTGTTTTAAACCTAAATCAACCAAGAAAGTACTACTGATTGATAATCCGCAACTTATGTCCGAAAGCGTGTAGCATTTTCCAAGCTGTCCGAAAGTTAAGGCAACTAATTGGTCGTAAGTCTTGTATTTATGGCACCATTTATCTGTCTGAAATTTCCTTACAGAATTACGAAATATTTGGCTGGGGATTAAATCCAAAACCTGTCGAATGATGGGCTTTTTATTATTTTTGCTACGCCTGTGTAATTTCATTATTTGCGTTAGTGTTAGTCCACTACAAAAATATGAGATTCTCAGGCACTTTCACTTGTTAAAGTTTCGGATAGTTGTGAAACCACCCCTTTTTTTTCATCAGGCAATGAAGTTTTCAAATACTTCCTTCTCCTCCGGCAAACAAGATTTCCCCGGCTTTTTATCTCTTCGCTGTGAGTTTCATCCT
>JAGYLH010000218.1 GCA_018400955.1 Bacteroidales bacterium | reverse complement strand
GCCTGAAAATAATAATCGGGAATGCGGCCGATAAATGTCGTTGCCGAGAGCACTGTTGTGCCCATACCATCGCGGCGGGCCACATTTTTTGCCCCACCTTCAGGTATAAAGCCCGGCAGCCCGCAAATGATGTTGGACAGGTGAATAGCATCAAAATAGTCGCTGCCCGGCCCTGTAACCACCAGTTTGACGCAAGGATTCAAGGGTGCATCAAACCAGAGGGCTGCCTCAGCGTAATCGCCGGGAACACAAAGCAAAAGCGGAATACTATTGTCAGAACACACTTTGGCAAAAGCCCTTGCCGTATTGCCTGCCGAGGCCACCACCAGCACCTTGTCGTGCTTACTGCTGAGGCGCCCGCCAACGGCATAGGCCTCGGTTTCCTTAAAGGAGCAGGTGGTCATGGCAGCCTGCCGCTCGGGCCAGTAGCCGCTGAAAGTAATAAACAGATTTTGCAGTCCAAGCCTGGCCGACAACTTTTCACTTTTATAGGTAACCGGTGCCGACGAACCCTGCAAAGCCCTTTGAACAGGCAGCCAGTCGGCGAAACGGTAGAGGCCCGATTCGGCACTTCCGGGTGTTAAGCGCGTTTGCTCATACACAGCCCTGATAAGTGTTGGCTGGTCTTCGCCCGGGGCATCAAGCAGCCAGCCGCTGTCGTCAAAAATCTTTCCGGAAGCTACCGATTGTAATTGATAGTTGGTTGGTCGAACGGTTGTAGTCATGGTTTGCCAGGTGTAAATTGAACGCGCAAAGATAGGCAAAGTAAGGTTTTGGCAAATTGTCCCTTTCAAGGTTAACCTAGCAGCTTTGAACCATCTTTCGCAACAATTATATGCATTTGCATTCTCCTCGCGCTGAAACGTATCAACCAGTCAGTCATAAAAAAATGAACTGTAAAAGCTTCATTAATAGGGTTCAATAAATTGGATACAAAAAATAAATAAACAGGCCGAGCTTATTTTCACACTTTAATATTCAAAAAGAGCTTGCAAACTATTGATAGTATTATCTTTTTACTGATTTAAGCACTTCATAAGGTGAGGCAAAACGCTTTTCCCATGCGCCGTTTTTCTTTAAGTGACTGTTCCAGTAGAAGTTGATCAAGCGGGAAGGTAACAGTTTGAAAAAAAACTGGTTCAGCCTGCTGCGTTTATAGGGCCTTGACAGCTTAGCCATCAATTCGGGGGAAAAGGCTCCGGTTTGCGCAAAATGCCTGCCCAATTCCATGAAATTGGCATAGAGACTTTTGGTCATAAATGGCGGCATCACCTGAATGCCTTCAACACCCGGTTTGATAACCGTTCCCAGGTATTGGCAACCTAAACGCATTGTGAACTTGCGCAGGTAAGGTTCGAGCCAAACGGAATGAATGGCTTCAGGGAAACCCGATTGTAAGATGAATCCCAGTTGTTTTGCAGGCGAAAGAGGCCTTTCCATAAAAATATCCTCAAAGAATGATTTCACCATGGCAGGCATACTATCGGTGTAGAGCGGAAAAATCAGTATGCAAACATCGGCTTCAAGAAATGCTTTTTTTGTTGTGTCCCTGTCGCGGTCAGCAAGGTAAAAAACCTCAACATCTTCCTGTTTTACAAGCATATATCCTGAACGAAAATAATCAAGCAACAG
>JAGYLH010000217.1 GCA_018400955.1 Bacteroidales bacterium | reverse complement strand
ATTGGCCGATAAGGACCTATGAGGAGCTAAGAAAAAAAGTCAAAGAAGCTGTAAATCATTACAATACCCAAAGGATCCACAACGAACTTCCCATGAAAATGACCCCAGCGAAGTTTGAAGAAGTAATTTTGAATATAGAGAGCCACATGAAACCAACGGTGATTATTTATGCCGAGGGAAACGCTAACATCCGGGAGGCATTGAACCGCCACGATTTTGAGCCCAAAGGGGAACCACTAGCTCATAATTGTCCGATAAAAGCGTGATTGCTCATAGACTTATGCTTATCAATCTCAAATGCAAAAAACGAATCAACTCTAAAATCGGTCAAGGGTATATAAACGGCTGCGTGCCTCGCCGCCCTTGTCCAATTTTAGACTTGATTCAAAAGAGCATTTAAGAGTTGAAATCAAAAAAAAAAGTAGATTTGAGATGATTACGAAAAACAAAAGACAGCGTTCAGTACACACAATTATTAACCAAAAACGGTCAACCATATTTAGGGATTGACAGACATTCACCATTCACCGTTCACCGTTCGACTTCGCTATCGGGATCTCCGCTGCGCTCCGATTTTCACTTGTCCGTCCCTGAAATAGGTTGACCGTCTTAAACGTCAATTTATATGAAACCAAACCTTGTAAGAATTCGCAAAAGCAGAGTATTTTCTGAAGAGTTAAAGCGAAAGATTGTAAAAGAATTTGAATCAGGTGAATTTTCTGCTTTGCAATTGAGTAGATTGCATCAAGTTCATTTTCAGACTATTTACAAATGGATTTATAAGTATTCCAGTATTAACGAAAAAAGTATAAGGATTGTAGAGATGAAAGAAAGCAGTAGCCAAAAACTAAAAGACTTAGAGGCCAAAGTAGAAGACCTAGAGCGTTCAGTAGGACAAAAGCAGATTTATATTGATTATCTTGAGAAGATGATGGAGATAGCGAAAGATGATTTAGGTATTGATGTAAAAAAAAACTATTCCACCCAACTATCAGCTGGTTTAGAGAAAACAAAGAAAAGATGAAATGGTCATTAAATCAGTTATATACGATTTTAGGTATAAGTAAACAGGCGGTAAATCAGTATCAGAAAAAGCAAATGGAACTAGAAGCAAAAATAGCCTTATTGATATTCGAGGTAGATCTTTTGCGATCGGAACATCCTGGTTGTGGGATTGAAAAAATGTATTACACCCTTACCCCGGACTTTATTGGTCGTGACAAGTTCATAGAAATCTTTATGGAACTTGGCTATCGAGTGCAAAAGCCAAAGGCCTACCACCGGACCACTTTTCCAGTCCATTCAAAATATAAGAACTTGATTCAAGGGCTTATGGTAAGAGATATGAATATTATCTGGCAATCAGATATTACCTACTATATGGTCGGAGATAGGTATTACTACGTTGTATTTATACTTGATATTTACACGAAAAGGATACTTGGGTATGCCGTTAGTGATCATATGAGAGCGGAAGCAAACATGCGTGCGCTGAGGATGGCCCTAAAAAACAGTAGGGGGAGTTTACAGTATTTGATTCATCATTCGGACAAAGGGAGTCAGTATATTTATTTAAAGTATACGAGTCTATTACAGAGCAAAGGAATATTAATTAGTATGGGGGAAAAAGCCCAGGATAATGCCTACGCTGAAAGGATTAATGGAACCATTAAAAATGAATATCTGCGAT
>JAGYLH010000216.1 GCA_018400955.1 Bacteroidales bacterium | reverse complement strand
TCTATGCCGTGTATGAAATTTTGAAAGAAGCCATTGAAAAACTGCTTGGCGAAAAACCCACTGAACATCTTATTGGGCAACTTCATAAAATTGTAGAGCAAACCGGAGGCCCCGGACTGAAGCCCCACCATTTTCATATTCACAACTATGTGAAACACAAAGAATTAACCTTCCACATCAAAATAAACGGCGACACGCCTATAAAACAAGGACATGAGCTGGCCACCAGGATCGAAAACGAAATCAGGCAGCAACTAAATATAGAGACCACGATTCATATTGAGCCTGAAGGTGTTGCACATACCAAACCCAAGAAAATATCTTGAGGCTTGGAATAGATCCTTAGAAGCGAAAAAATAAGTTATTTTAATCGCAAATATCAAAACTTTTCAGCTCGAAAAGTTGTTATGAAAGCAGAATCCTTAAAACGAATTACCATGATCAACAGCATAATTGCACAGATTGTTAAACTGCTGCAAAAGCGAAATGAAATAAACAAACACAAAAGCAACCTATACATCAAATCGCCGCTTAAGCAACAGCCTTTTCGCAACTTTCATTTTTTACCTGTCAAAAGCCTGCTATCCCAACCTTTATATGTATTTTCGCCAATTCGTAAAACCAGTCGAAAATACATCTTTACGCAGCGAAATCAAATCAAACGAATACAATAAAAGTGCCCGGACCCATCCTGAAAGCCAGTAAGCTGGTAAAACATTATGGCCACATCAAAGCGGTAGATGATGTTAGCTTTACAGTAAACAAAGGCGATATTTATGGCTTTTTGGGGCCCAATGGCTCCGGCAAATCAACGACCATCAGGATGCTGCTCAGTTTGATTTCGCCCAATAGTGGAAGCATCGAGCTTTTTGGCAAACCCCTGACGAGCAACCGTAACTGGGTACTTAGTCGCATAGGTGCCCTGATTGAAAGGCCTGATTTTTACAACTACCTCTCGGCATACAAAAACCTTACATTGCTGGCACAGTATTCCGGCATTCAATTATCCGAAAAAGAAATCATGGGCAAGCTAGAGCTCGTTGGCCTGGCCGAGAGGGCCCACAGCAAGGTGCGCACCTACAGCCAAGGCATGAAACAAAGGCTGGGACTGGCCCAAACTTTACTGCACGATCCGGAACTTATTATCCTGGACGAACCTGTTAACGGGCTCGATCCCCAAGGCATTAACGACATCCGGAAATTGATCCTTTCGCTGAATCAGGAATTTGGAAAAACCATCATCATTTCATCCCACATCTTACGCGAAATGGAAATGATAGCCAACCGCATGGTGGTCATCAACAAAGGCAAAGTAGTGGTGGAAGGCGATGTGCGCAGCTTAATTTCGCACGGCCAGCAAAAGCTCGTGATCTCAACTACCGACAACCGTAAAGCACTTGCTGTGCTAAACAAGCATTTCCCTGATCTTGAAATAACCGAAAACCGCATTGGTGAATTGCAAACCATTGCAGCAGCCAGCCTCGTGCCTGAAATAAATAAATTACTTGTAAATGAGCATATTGACGTAAAGCAATTGCATCTGCTCAACAGCCTGGAAGACTATTTTTTACACATTACCTGATATGCTGAAACTGATCAAACTTGAGTTTTATAAGCTTTTTAGCCGCAGTTTGTCGTGGATAGGTTTCATAGCCATCATTGTGATTGTTATGGTCATACAAATCGGTATGTTTGTAGAGGGGCAAAGCATGCTCGATTTCCTGGTGCAAAGCCTGTC
>JAGYLH010000215.1 GCA_018400955.1 Bacteroidales bacterium | reverse complement strand
TTGATAAGGGTGCCGCTGTATGTCGTTGATTAGATTTGTAATTCGGGTCATGATTTGCTTTTGGCCTGATTTCTTCCAAAATGCAATATCCTTTCTTGCCTGATCAAAGAAAACTACTTCCATAAATCTTCAATCTTCATGGGCTTGGCTTTATCAGCACCACTCTCGATGTTTGCTAATGCATCCCTTAGCCGACGGGCATTTGCGGGGCTTGACAATAAATAATCAGTTTCATCCAAATCTTCAAGCGGAATAATAGCAAACGCCTCATGTTTACCTCGTTGTATAATTAAACGTTCCTTTTTTGCCAGGTCTAAATAGTATTTCTGCTTTTCCCGGAATTCTGTTGAACTAATTGCTTTCATAAGTGTAAATAATCTGTACATTAAACTGTACAAATGTACAAAAATAACTAACTTACTTTCCGATACAAAACTTCCCAAAGATATTTCCAAGTATCTCATCATTTGTGATTTCACCGGTGATGCTGCCCAGATGGAAAAGGGCCGTGCGGATGTCGATTGTGGCCAGGTCGGTAGGCAGGCCGTTTCGGAAACCTTCTTCCACTGATTCGAGCGCAAGGCGCGCTTCTTTCAAAGCGTGAAAGTGGCGTGCATTGCTCACAATGGTATCGGTTTGTATGCGCAACTTCTCAACAGCTTTCACCAGGCTATCCGAAATCAGGTTGATATTTTCCTTGCGTTTGGCCGAAATAAAAATGGTTTCGAGTTCAACCATTTCACGGAAGTGGTCTGGTGTTTCATCAATCATATCAATTTTATTTGCCAGCAATATGAAATGCTTGTTTTTATCAGAGATATGATTCGTGAATTCGAGTAGCATCTCTTCAGCATCCTCATTTTTACAGGAAGATAAGTCGCACACATACAGAATGATACTGGCTTGTTCAATTTTTTCGTAAGTGCGTCCAATGCCCAGATTTTCAATCACATCTTCCGACTGACGTAAGCCGGCTGTGTCGATAAACCTGAAATTATAACCTCCGATAATCACTGTGTCCTCTATGGTGTCGCGGGTGGTGCCCGGAATCTCACTCACAATGGCTTTTTCTTCATTCAGAATGGCATTCAATAGTGTAGATTTGCCCACATTGGGCTTGCCGATAATAGCAACCGGAATACCGTTTTTAATGGCATTGCCTGTGCTAAAGGAGTCAATTAGTGTATTGATTTCGGTTTTGAGTTCGGCCAGTAGTTTATAAAATGCATTTCGGTCAGCGAACTCAACATCTTCCTCGGCAAAATCCAGTTCCAGTTCTATGAGCGACGTAAAATCGATAAGCTGTTGCCTGAGTGTTTTTATTTTAGCTGAAAAACCACCTCTCATCTGACTGATTGCCAGTTGATGGGCACTTTGTGATTGGGAAGCAATCAAATCAGCAACAGCTTCGGCCTGGGCCAGGTCAAATCGCCCATGGCTATAGGCACGCATCGTAAATTCACCGGGATCGGCGATCCGTGCACCAGCCGAAAGCAGCAATTCCAGAATGCGTTTTTGTATGTAGGTAGAGCCATGGCAGCTTATTTCAACTGCATCCTCACCCGTATAGGAATGAGGTGCTTTGAAGTGGCTTACCAAAACCTCGTCCACCATGAGCCCTGTTTCATCAATCCATTGACCAAAATAGAGGCGGTGCGATTGGGGTGCTTCCTTTTTAGGGTGTGGTTTGCTTTTCCGGAAAAACTGGTCTGTAATTTTGTACGATTCAGGACCCGAGAGC
>JAGYLH010000214.1 GCA_018400955.1 Bacteroidales bacterium | reverse complement strand
AAATAACAAAACTATGAATCAATTTTGGAAATTTTTAATTTTATCCCTTTCAATGCTCATCGCAGCATGTCAGGGAAATGTTGACAGAAGCAAAACAACAGATGCCAAAAGCGAAGCGGTATCAGAATTTTTAATCTCCAGCTCGCATGCCGACAATGATCCCACACTTTTCAGGGTGGCATTTTTAGGCGATGGCGAGCCCAAACCGCTTGCAGAATTTCCCGGCATGGCCGCCGCCGTTGAACAGATCAATGCGCTTTCGCAGACCTTGCCGATAGATTTTGTGATTGGCGTTGGCGACATTGCCCACAAAGGAACCGAAATTCAGTATGAAGCGGCAACTGAGGTGCTGCAAAAACTTTCTTTACCATTTTATCCGATCATGGGTAACGAAGAGCATAACAGCACTATAGATCGCTACATGCACTACGCTAAAAAATGGAACAGCAACCTGGAGCAACCAAGCTATGTTTTGAACCACGAAAAACTGGCTTTTGTGTTTGCTTCGCCCGATCATGGACGCGAGTTCAAAAACAGTGGCGCCACTTGGGTTCTGGAACAACTGCAGCGGCTTGCGCCTAAACCGGTAGTGTTGATCGTGCATGGCGCCCAAAAAGGTGTATATCCTGAAAACGCTGACAAAGGCATCGGCAACAAAGTTTTCAGGAAACAGGTCATTGCGCAACCTAACCTTGCAATGGTGATTTCAGGGGACCTGCACATGGATATGGACCGGGTGAACCACTCCAAAAAAATCGGCCATATTCACTATCTTCATATTCCTGCTTTGGAACGCACCAAGATTCCAGATGAAACCAATCACACCCCCATGTTTCGTTTAATGACCATCGCCAAAAACGGCCAGGTAAAAATTGATACGTATGCGGTGGGGGAAAGCAGTCCGCGTGCGGAGCATGAATATTCATTTTCATTAAAACCAATTGAATAACACATAAAAATCGTTTAAAGTCATTCACACATAAGCATTTTGATAGTAAACAGGAATGATTTTTTTGAAACAGATGTAGCTAATAAATGTCAAATAAACCTTGATTTATGAAAAGAGTAGCTTTAGTTATATTGTTAATGATTTGGTTAAGTGCAAACCTTGTTGTTGCGCAACGCACAAAGAAAGAAAAGTTTGATTTCGAGTATATTCAGGAACCATTGATTGGCTTGCCTGATCACATCAAAACCTACCAGGTGATTATCAGGCCGGGAAGCAATCAATTGCTTGGAAACGTTGATTTTACTTTTATCAGATACATAAAACAAAGCGCCTGGTACAGCGCAGGCAATTCATCCAATTATGGAAGTCTGGCGCTTGCGCAGCAGGAGTTTCTCAATCTTTACGGTTATGAACGCGCTGCTGATGCCGACCTGATTATCGAAGCCTGGTTTGAACCGTTGATCATTAAATCAAAAAAGCTGGTTTATCATGAGTATTGCCATAGTATTTCCAAACCATGTTATGCTTATGATTTAACGATCAATTACGGTGCAGGATTTAAAATGACGGATAAAGATGGTAATGTGCTGATTGATACAACCTTTTATGACCCCAAAAAAGATTATCGTGGGTGGTTTAGCGTCGGATCTGGTTTGGCAGATGATGTTATCCGCTTTACAGAAAGTAATAACATGACACATGCTTACCCCTCAAGTGCAGAGCTTGAACAACGCTTTCAGCACAGCCTGGAATACAACAAAGCAGAATTAACCCGTAAACAGTTGCTTCTGATGGAGGAAATCA
>JAGYLH010000213.1 GCA_018400955.1 Bacteroidales bacterium | reverse complement strand
TTTTTTCATTTTTTTAGTTTAATGATTTATGTTTTTTGTCGGTGGTTTTGAGTTAGCAGTCCGCAGTCGGCAGTTGGCAGTTGGCAGGTTGTCCTTTCATATTGTTGGTTGACAAAAATATGTTTACTTTTAGTTTACATGTTGATAAATCAGTTTGTTAAATTGGTTGACTTGTGTAAACTTTGTAATGTCAGTTGAAGCGGAGGAAGGCTCTGCTGGGGAGCAACCTTCCAAGGAATAGACTGTCCCACGAAAATGATGTGGTATGCCGCAGCTTTGCTTCAGTGCATGGCTGCGGTTTTTTATACCATCTATTTTCATGGGCTTATGCCTATTAAAAACCCAACGTTTGCAACCGGTGTGTGTCATTTTTCGAAATTGTAAAGTTTCATTGGTTCTCCTCTTTGATCCTTTGCCTGGATGAGATATTTCTCAAATTCAATGGGGCTATGTTGGCCCTTTAATTTTCCATGTGGATAATTGTTATAACATCTTATCGCTTTGGGCAATGCTTTTAACAGGTCGTTGAGCGTGTTAATGTTGTAAGCCAAAAGATAATCATTTTTGATGATTCCGTTTATGCGTTCAGCATATGGGTTTTCCAGGCAAATCTTTGCCATGCTGATTTCGATACCGGCATTCAACAGCATTTCTGTGTACACATTGGCGCCGTACTGGCTTCCTTTATCTGAGTGATGAATTAGATTTTCATAATGACCCTTTCCACGCAGATTGAAAGCCATCCGTAATGCTTTTTGATTATTGAGTGCCAACATGTTGTCACTAGCGCTGTACCCAATAATTCTTCGTGAGTAAACATCGAGTATGAGTACAATGTAGAGAGTTGCTGTTGGGGTGATGAAGTAAGTAAGATCACTTACCCACAACTGGTTTATGCCATCAATTTCAAGCCCATTGACCAGATTAGGATATCGATAGGGTCCAGGTCGGGTAGTTTTGATAAACGACCTTGGCTGCTTTACCGATAATCCCTGGGCAGAAACAAAGGATTCAAAACGGTTGATCCCTACTTCTTTTATTTTCAAAGAACGGTGAATTTTTCGTGCGCTACTACGGGGGTGGGTCTCTCTGAACTCAATTACCATTTCCAGGATACGCTCCCACATTACTTCGTCCCGGCGTTGCTTCTGTATGGCTTTGTGGTAATACTGGCGGCTTATCCCGGCGAGCAAATAAACTTCTTGTAACTTCACTTTTAAATGTTTTGCGTTAACCATAAACCAGCTTATCACCTGGAAGCGAACTTTTTTTTAATATCAAAACCTATTTCATCACTACCCAATTCAAGGGCTTTTTCCAGGTAGTCTATCTGCAATTGCTTTTGCCCTAACATGCGCTCCAGTTCTGCAACTTTCTTGAGTAAGGACAGCGTTTTTACTGCTTCCGATTCTTTCTCTACTACTATCCGCTCACCAACTGAAATTTTTGTGGAATGCTTTCGCACCCATTTATAAACCGCAGCTCTGCTCACCTCATAAATTCTACTCAACTCTATTACACTTACTTTCTTTTCTTCAATCATTTTCACCTTCTCTTTCTTGAAGGCTTCGCTAAAATGTCGCCTCATTTTTTCTTCTTTCATATTAAGTCGATTTGTTTAGTTATTAACAACTATTTTTGTCAACCTATTTCATGAAACGACAGTAGACAGTGGGCAGTAGGCAGTTGGCAGCAGGTAATTTGATTGAAAGCTGGAACTGATGACTGCCGACTGATGACTTTCGACTGCTAATTGCAGACTGCAGACTGCAGACTAACATAAAACATAGAGAAATGAAAAAG
>JAGYLH010000212.1 GCA_018400955.1 Bacteroidales bacterium | reverse complement strand
TAAAAATTGAGGTGTTTGTTAATTGGATCACTTCAATCACCTGATACTGATAACGTTTTTACGGATCGATCAGATATCCACTGCTCAATTTCTTCAGGCTTAAACATCGTTCTCGATCCAAGTTTGTAAAAAGGAATTTTACGACTGCAGACGTAGGCGTACAAGGTTGCCTTACTCAATCTGGTTAATTGGGATACTTCATCAACAGTTAAAAGTTTTTCCATAACATTCATCCTTCTTCGTTTTTTGATAGAAAAGTCTTGCTTACCACGGCTTGCTTTCTGTCTTTATGAGATCACTTTAGCGGAATAAAAATTGGTTGTGCAATTTCCGACCAAATAATTATTCTCGAGAGGGATTTTCGTTTAGTTTAAATATAATAAAGACTTGCAAGCAATATCGCAGCCGACCACTTTATAGGGTATTTCTTAAAGGAATCATGACATCTTTGAGGAATTTGGTTTTAACAGAACGGGTTTCTTTTCTCAAATCCCTTTCCCTAGTATTTAAAGATTCCACCGAAACGGGGTCACCATTATTTTTAGAAAAGTGATCTGATATCAACTGTGGTATCTTAATTGGTTCTTCAAGTCTTCCATGCTTATTCAATATATGACCTTTCTTCATTAGATGATTAATAAGATATACCCATTCAGTTTGGGAACCTTTCAACCACTGTATCTTATGAGAATTATTAATAGGCGGAATTCTTATATTTTCATTACCGGGGTATGCACTTGACTGCCGTACACCCCGCATATAGCGTTTATACCTTTTTTACGGTTTCCTTTAGGTCCTTAACCAGTACCGGCTCAACCATTACCGCTTGCTCAATTAATCGATAAAACAGCATTCCTCGTGATTTCGAGGTCCGACGATTAAACCGGAATGTATATTCATCAAGGAAGTACTGCAGATTCTTATGTCCTGCTCCTCCTTGTAAAGTACCTAAAAGCCATCTCTTAAATAAACTGGCTACTCGATGACAAGCGGGTAATATATCGTCTCCAACAGTTGATTCTTCTCTCACTATTTCATGTTCATAGCCATTTTTCTTCAGTCTCTCATATCCATTCCATCCATCAGTCTTGATCAGTGTTCCCGGTTCTATCATCTGTTCAACCGCTTTGTCGATAGAAGCAGCAGAAGCATCAGGAATAACAAATAATCGGATCCTTCCTATCTGTTTTACCCCATTTTCCTGAGCTGCTATCAATACCAGCTGTTTCCCTCCAGCTCCTCGGCCTCGTTTTCCAGGTTTCTTTCCTCCCACATAGGTCTCATCGAGCTGAACAACACCAGATAGACGATCCCGTCCGGGTCGAACCATTGCCCTCCTGAGCTTATGAAGCCATGACCATGCTGTCCGATAGCTGCCAAATCCCAAAATACGTTGTATTCCCAAAGCATTAACACCATATTTCTGGCTAGTAATATGCCAGATTGCACGAAACCACAAAGTGAGTGGTTTTTTGGTATCCTGAAAGATGGTACCGGCAATAACGGATGCTTTATAACCACACTGTCGACACTCATGCAAGCCGGTTGCTTTCCTCCATGATTGCTTATTCCCACACCTCGGGCAGCAAAATCCTTCTGACCAGCGTAAGGTTTCCAGATATTCTCTGCATACTTCCTCTGTCGAAAAGCGTTGCTCAAACTCAATCAAAGTGTTCGGGTAGTCTTTCATACCCCCTTACACTATATATAGTACCCACGGCAGTCAAGTGCATACCCCGGTTATTTAATTTTGGATCATATTGTGTAAATGGATAAAGCTTTTCTTCAATAGAGTTTCTCAAACCCTGC
>JAGYLH010000211.1 GCA_018400955.1 Bacteroidales bacterium | reverse complement strand
CCGTATAATAGGCCATGCGAGCAGCCTCGGTCAGGGCCGAAATCTGCGCAGAGTTCATCACAGTAGCATCCAGTATAAAAGCTGCACTTACCAGGGGGGCCAGCGTGGTTCCCAGCGAATTGAATGCTTGCGACAAATTCAGGCGGCTCGACGCCAGGTGGGGAGGCCCCAACACCGCAACATAAGGATTGGCTGCCACCTGCAGTATGGTAATACCACTGGCAAGCAGAAATAAAGCGAAAAGAAACAAACCAAAAATACGTATCTGGGCTGCCGGATAAAACAGCATGCAGGCTATACCCATGATCATTAGGCCGATAACCACACCCCGCTTATAACCTACACGCGAAATGAGGTAGCCACCCGGTATCGAAACCAGGGCATAGGCCGTAAAAAACGAAAACTGAACCATTCCTGCCTGAAAATAGCTCAGCTCAAAAATATCGCGCAAGCGCGGAATAAGGGCATCCACCAGCACAGTGATAAAGCCCCACATAAAAAATAAGCCAGTCATCATGACAAAAGGCAATAAGTAGCGGTTTTTCTGTGTCATAGGCTTAAAGTTTATTGCTGTTAAAGTGTTTCGGGATGTAAAAGTAAGAAATAGCCTTGTCCGTGCTGCCCTAAAAATGCATTGTATGGGTAATATTATCCTTACGGGCATAAAATTCTCCTCTGAATCTTGCTTTTTTGGTTTGGAAGCATTGTTTTTTTACATTTGATTTGTTGCGGGAAAATCCCGCAAATTACGCACCAACTTAAAATCAGGACAACTCATCATTGGTCATCCTTATCAACCAGTTGAACCTTTTCGATTCCATTTAATACTAATTGCTTACTTTTGATCTGCTGCATTGCTATTGAATGCAACTGATGTTTATAAACAACTAAACCCTTTCAAAATGAAATATCTTAGCGCTTTTTTGTTATTGTGCATGGTGTCGTCGTGCCAGGCAAGCACCAAAGACTACAGTGGACAAACAGTTCAAACTACCGGACTTGATTTTAAAGTGGAAATTTTGGCCGAAGGCCTCGAAAACCCATGGGGCATGGCCTTTTTGCCCGATGGCCGCATACTAATTGCCGAACGACCGGGACGATTGCGCATTTATGCTGATGGCCAATTACTTGAAGAACCTGTTGGCGGATTGCCACCCGTATGGGCCAACGGGCAAGGTGGTTTGCTGGATGTGGTGCTCCATCCCGATTATGAATCCAATGGTTGGATTTACTTAGGCTATGCCCGCAAAGGCAGCCAGGGGGGCAATACAGCCATATCGCGCATGCGCCTGCAAGGCAACCAATTGGTGGATGAGGAGTTATTGTTTCATGGGCTGCCACATACTACTGCCGGCCACCACTTTGGCACACGCATCCTCTTCGATGCCGACAACTATATGTATTTCACCATTGGCGACCGCGGTGTGATGGACAATGCCCAAACACTTGCTAACCACAACGGCAAAATGCTTCGCCTGCACGATGACGGGCGCGTTCCTGACGACAACCCTTTTGTTGGCCAACAAAATGCCATGCCCGAAATTTGGAACTATGGTCATCGCAACATTCAAGGCATGGGCTGGCATCCGGTGACGGGCGAGTTGTGGACACACGAACACGGCCCTCGCGGCGGGGATGAAATCAATATTGAAAAACCCGGCGAAAACTACGGCTGGCCCGAGGCAAGCTTTGGCATCAACTACAATGGCACCACCATCACCGAACACAGCAGCCTGCCCGGCATGACTGACCCCATTCATTATTGGGTACCATCCATAGCCCCTTGCGGGATGTGCTTCGTTACCAGTGATAAATACCCCGAATGGAAAAACAATCTGTTGGTTGGTGCCCTCGCCGGTCAGCA
>JAGYLH010000210.1 GCA_018400955.1 Bacteroidales bacterium | reverse complement strand
TTTACTTTTGGTGGTCATAGCAGGTTTGTTAAAGCCTGCAAAGTTAACCAATAGTTTGTATATGAGAACTCCTCCACGTCTTCAAAAAGGCGACTTGATTGCGCTGGCCTCGCCTGCGCGAAGTATTAGCAAGGATGAACTAATGCCTGCCATCGAAATTATCAAGGCACGGGGTTACCGTGTGCAGCTTGATCAGGACGTAATGGCTGTTCACAACCAGTTTGCCGGTGCCGACAGGGACAGAATTGATCACTTCCAACACCTGATTAATACGCCTGATCTTAAGGCTATTATCTGCACACGAGGAGGTTATGGCAGTTTGCAAATTATTGATAAACTTGATTTTTCTGCCTTCCGCAGAAGGCCAAAATGGATTGTAGGTTATAGCGATATCACCGTTTTTCATACCCATTTGATGCATTTTGGATTTGAAAGCATTCACGGCAGCATGCCCCTTAATTTTAAGAATAATACGCCTGAAGCCTTGCAGAGTTTGTTTGACTGCCTCGAAGGAAAACGACCTACTTACCGCGCGAACCCGCATCAGTTAAACCGATGGGGTAATGCCGAAGGGGTGTTGATGGGAGGCAATCTGTCAATACTTTATAGTTTGGTTGGTTCTTATTCTTTCCCGAAAACAAAAGGCAATATATTGTTTATTGAAGATTTGGACGAATACCTTTACCACATTGACCGTATGATGCTCAGCCTGAAGCGTGCCGAAGTATTTGATGGCTTGGGCGGGCTCATTGTTGGTGGCATGACCAGCATGAACGACAACAAGGTGCCTTATGGTAAATCAGCGGAAGAAATTATCCGTGAACAACTGAGTGGTTTTGACTTTCCGATCTGCTTTGGCTTCCCGGCCGGACATATCGATGATAACCGGGCTTTGGTGATGGGGGGCAGGGTAAGCTTAAATGTGGATGCAGAAGGGGCCGTGCTGATTTCAACCTGATTCATTTTCGAACGTTTTTCTTACTTTTTTCATACTTTTGTTTAAATTTCCACAACATGACAGATGCCGTTATTAATCTGAGTAATGTTTCTATTTTTCAAAAGAAAAACCTTGTTTTGGCCGGTGTTGACCTTGAGATCGCAGCCGGCGAATTTGTTTACCTGATTGGTAAAACGGGTAGTGGAAAATCCAGTTTGCTCAAAACACTTTATGCTGAGCTCCCCACAATCGACGGGCAGGCACAAGTGTGCGGGTTTGATTTGCGCACCATTAAACCTGCTCAAATTCCTTTTCTGCGTCGCAAGCTGGGCATTGTTTTTCAGGATTTTCAATTGCTCGAAGACCGTTCCGTGAGCGAAAACCTGGCATTTGTTTTAAAAGCTACTGGCTGGCGCGAAAAAGATAAAATCAATGCCCGCATCAGGGAGGTGTTGGAAGAGGTGGGCCTGGTGGCTAAAACCTTCAAAATGCCCAACCAATTATCCGGTGGAGAGCAGCAACGAATTGCCATTGCAAGGTCATTGTTGAATTATCCCGAAATTATTTTAGCTGATGAGCCCACCGGTAATCTCGACCCGGATACTTCAAACGGCATTATGCGATTGCTAAGGCGCATCAGCGAAAGTGGCCAAGCGGTGCTGATGGCCACCCACAACTACAACCTGATACATAAATTCCCGTCGCGCATAATCAAATGTGAAGAAGGGGCCATCATCAACTCAGGAAACGAGCTCAATTAATCGGCTTACATTGTGGCCATTGTTGTAGAGCGTACCCAGCTTCAAACGCCTTTGGTTGATGCTTTCTTCGTCAAATTCTTGCTTAAATAATTCCTCGATTTGGTTGAGGATAGCAGGTGCATCATTGGCAATAATGCATAGGTCGTCAAGTGCACTGCCACTTAGCATTTTGCTGTTTACCAGGCAGAAT
>JAGYLH010000021.1 GCA_018400955.1 Bacteroidales bacterium | reverse complement strand
TTGCACCGCCGCCGCTGAGCGAAAGGGCAAAGGATTTAAATTTTTTGGTCATTTATCTATTTTTCTGCTAAGGTAGCAGAAAAAATCAAGACCTGATCATGGTCAAAACCATTTTGAATGATGCTGTTGCTTTCAAGGCATGGGGAATATTGGCCGGCATGATAATGCTTTGGTTGGTTTTGAGCGCATAAGGCTTGCCGCCAATTATTACTTCACATTCGCCATCAACCACCTGCACAAGGGCGTCGAAAGGGGCACTGTGTTCGGACAAGCCCTGTCCCTGATCAAAAGCGAAAAGGGTGACATTGCCACGCTCCGTTTTGATCACTTGCTTTGATACGATGCCACCCGGTGCATAATCAACCGAATCGGCGAAATTATAGACTATAGCAGGTTCGAATTTATTGATAATCATGATATTTAAGATTTTAATGAATTGACTTTTATTTTTTTAAAAATTGAATTTAAACCTATATGCTGCCCGGCTGTGATTTACAAAAAAACCGGTTTAAACGTGAGCATCAGCCAGGCCCAGTTATTGGTTGCTTTGTGGTCGCCACCTTTCAGCTGTTGAAGTGTTTCGGTTCCAAACATCTGGGAATAGCCGGCTGAGAGGGTGAGCTTATCAGCCAATTTATAATTGACAGAAAGGTCGATTTCGGTACCCAGCGCATTGTCCATGGCATTTCCCTGATTGTTCAATACAGTGGCGGCGGCTCCAAAAAAGTGGGCTACGAGCCTCGTTCCGTATTTGGCTTTGCTGTAGGTGAATCCGGCATGCACATCGCTCAGGCCAACCGAATTGGTATGGTTGCCCACATAAAAATAATCCATATGGCCATTGAATTTGTGGTTGGTGCCATAAAAGGGCATAAAGGACTGATTGGTAAATTTATCAGCTGCTATATCCTCATCCTGACCCGTTCCTGAAAGGAGTTCCCACCCGGCTAACAAACCAAAGCCATTGTCTAAACTGTAGTTTCCACCCAGTTTGAAAAGGTAAGCTGACAAATCCAGGTTCCCGGCATCCTTTCCTGTGGTGTAATAAGCTTCTGTATAAACACTTAGTGGTTGATTTTTATACTCAAGCCTGCCACCCAAGGTTTGGCTGAAAACAGTTTTGTAGGTATCAATTCCATCTTCAACATAATCGTGCTGAAGGCCGTTGTTCAACAACAATATGCTCATTGTTAGCTTGCCCATCTGTCGGTTATACCATAAAAATTGCATGCTTTTGTAACCAGCTGTATTGTACCAGGTTCCTGTTCTGTTCTCTGCTGATTGGTTGTATGCCAGCCCGATATGAAGTTTGAAATCCGCTTCGTACTTGAACAAGGCCAAATCGTGTGCGCGGGCTTGCTGCGCCCAATCCACATTGCCAAAGATGCGTGCATCATCATAGACCAGCTCCTGTCTGCCGAATTTGAATGAAAAATTTTCTGAAAAAAAATATTCGCCCCAAAACTGATGCATCAACATGGAATTACCTGCCCGGGCCAGTTGCGGTATGTCGCCCCACACGCGCACATCCTGCAGGCTCAGCCCAAAGCGAAAATTTTCATGTTTGTAAGCAGCATTCAGCCGGCTTCGCTGCGAAATGAAAAACGCTGCTTGATCATCCCCATTTACCAAACCACCAAATCCACGGCGGTACTCAGCCCGTGGCCGCAGTTCGCCACTAAGCGAAAACTGCGCAAACAATTCCTCTTGGGGTAAAAACGACAAGGCGATTCCCAGGATTAAACTGTAGCTTTTGAAAGAATTCTTCATTTGTTTGGTTTTGAGATTTATATAAGATATTTGGTAATTAATTACTTGTTTTATAGCGAAACAATGATGTCGTCAGTTATTTTTTTAATGAGAAAAGCTAATTTTTAAAGATAATCAGCCAAGGTATGCGCTTCGAGGTGTTTTTTGAAATCGATGGTCATTTTGCGGGTAACATTGTCCATGATACATTTGCCAAAGGGGCAGATTGATTTATCAAGCGGACAATGCGAAATTTCCACTTTTCCTTCGATGGATTCGTAAATGGCCAGCAAAGTAATTTCGGCAGGATCGCGTTTGAGGGTGAATCCACCAGTTGGTCCGCGGTGCGATTCCAAAAAGTTGTCTTTGACCAATCGCTGGAATATTTTGGCCACATGGTGGCGCGAACTGCCGGTAAGTTCGGCGATGTGAATAACATTGGCCATTTTTTCGGCCTTGGCCACGATGATCATTCCATGCAAAGCAATGGAAGCAGCTTCTGTAAGAGAGACAATTTTCGACATGGCGATTATTAAGTAATTAATTACCAAAATTACCATGTTTTTTTATTTAACAAGCAAATAATCGGAATTTTTAATAAAAAATATGCATTTAGTCACTAAAATAAAGGAAATTTAAACGTAAAATCCTGTTTTTGAATTTTTAAACCGAAAATAAAATTAACTGCAAACGTTAAAAAATGTATAAAAAACAGGCTTGCTTCAAACATTTTGCGTCATTTGCTGTTTAATTCGCGTAGTTGAAAACTCCAAAAAATCCAAATTATGAAGATCATATTGATATTAGCAGCCATGATAATGACGTTTGGCTTAAGTGCTCAAAAAAACTTCCACGATTATACAGTGGATGACATTCACGGCAATGCCTATGCCCTATCGGAGCTTAAAGGCAAAAAAGTTATGGTAGTGAACACCGCCTCCAAATGTGGCCTGACGCCGCAGTATGAAAAACTGGAAGCACTGTACAAGGAATACGGAAGCGAAAAATTCGTTATCATTGGTTTTCCCGCCAACAATTTTATGGGGCAAGAGCCAGGCACCAATGAACAAATCCTTGAATTTTGCACCCTGACTTATGATGTCAGCTTCCCCATGATGTCGAAAATATCTGTAAAGGGAGACGATCAGCATCCACTTTATAATTGGTTGACATCAAAAAATTGAATGGTGTTGAGGATTCTAAGGTAAGTTGGAACTTCCAAAATACCTTATTGATGAGGACGGAAATCTTGTTCGCTCATTCAGTCCGCGCACCAATCCTCTAGACGAAGAAATTATCGCTTGGCTGTCCAATTGATTCAATTGGGTTTTTCATGATGGGGCCGCACAAGAAACTGTGCGGCCTTTTTTTACCCAAAAACACCCCGCACAATGCCGCCATCATGACTAAAGGTTTGCCCCGTAACATAACGCGAATTGGGCGAAAGCAGCCATGCGGCCAATTCAGCCATTTCGTAGGCTTCGCCCATCTTACCAACGGGAATAGATTGCTCGAAACTATGTTTGGCTTCTTGTTCCGTAATCTGCATGATCTTGGCTTTTTTAACAAACAAGCGTTGCATGGCCGCTGTATTGTGATAGCCGGGTGCTAAAATGTTTAAAGTGATGTTTTGTCCGGCCACTTCTGTTGACAGCGTTTTGACAAACCCAACCACCGCCATGCGCAAGGAATTGCTCAGCACCAGATTTTCGACCGGTTGCTTCACCGAAACGCTTTCAACAAATACGATGCGCCCATAGGCATGCGCCTGCATCAGGGGAATAACTTTCTTAACAAAGGCTACTTTCCACCTGACCAGTTGGCCCCATGCCTGATCCCAATCGTCCATTTTACTTTCGAGGAACGACATGGCCGGCGGACCGCCTGCATTCACCAAAACCCCGTCAACGGGTGAAGTTCCGCATTGTTCTATTACACGATCCTGTGTTGATTCCAGTGTGATATCCCCGACAATGCCAATCAGTTTTTCAGGATGCTGTGCTGCAAAGGATTCCATAACGTCAGCTGTGCGGGCAATAGCAATCACACGGGCACCTTCATCCAATAGCTTTTCGGCTGTGGCTCGGCCAAAACCGCTGCCGGCACCACACACAATAAACAGTTTATCTTTTAAATTCAGGTTCATAAGCAGGAATATAAATCATTTGTAAATAATCAATGCTAAAATTTATAATAAGCTTCAACATTACTTTGTGTAAATCAGTGTCTTCTTTGTGGCTCTTTGTGAAACAGCTATCACAATTCCGCACAGCGGAAGCGCAGAGAAGTACAAAGTTACACAAAGGCTAGACAAGATTGAAGATAACCCTTATCACTATTGCTTTTCAACACACTTATTAGTTACACTCATTTTTATAATCAAAATCAACCACCAAACTGCCTGAAAAACATGCCAATCAGGGCAGGTTCAAGGATTATGGTGAGCAGGACACCATACACGGCACCCAAAAAGTGGGCATTGTGGCCAATATTGTCCCCTCCCCTTTTGCCCATATAGGCTGAATAAGCCAGGTAGAGTATCCCAAAAATAAAAGCCGGGATGGGAATTGGAAGCGGAAAAATAAACAAGGTGCTTTTTGGCGAAAGGATAATGCTTGCAAAAACAACAGCCGCCACGGCACCCGAAGCACCTACGGCATCATAGTTTGGATTGTGTTTTTGTTTGCCAAAATCGAGTAAGGAAGAAAAAAGAATTGCCCCGAAATAGAGCAAAGCGTAATGAAACAAACCTTTCCCGGGACCGAAAATCACTTCAAATGATGTTTCGACCATACGCCCAAACGAAAACAGCACAAACATATTGATAAACAAATGTGCCCAACCCACATGAATAAAACCATGCGTAATAAATCGCCAGCTTTGTTTGCGCTCCCTAATCATCCAGGGGTTAAAGCTCAATCTGCCAAACAAATCAGGATTTGAAAAGGCAATAAAAGAAACGATTACAGTGATTCCGATAATAAAATATGTCATTGGCTTATCTCCTTTTGTTCCATTTGTTCAGCTTCCAATTCCCTGAAATCGAGTTCAGAACCCAGCATACTGTGTGGAATGAGGTAGGCTGCGAGCATCGCCACCATGGCCAAAACGGGCCATATCCTGTTCCGGCGCCTGCGGTACAAAACAATCCAGGCAGTCAGCCAGAAAATAAAAGCCACGATTGTTTTGTTGTCTGTTAAATCAGTGCCCCAGGGCCAACCTGTCCAATAAGCATCAAATGCATATTTCTGCACAATGGGGCCAAACACCAATCCCCCCAAAAACAAGAACAAGAGTGTAATGCTTGTCAGTCGGAAAATGTGCGGTCTGTTGAGCAGTGCCTCTATGCCTGTGCGCACACTAAGCACCATGGCCAGAAACATAAAAATGATATGAGGAATCAGGACAAAACCAGGTACACTACCTTTATACCTGATGATAACGGGCTCATCGGTAAGTGGATAGGATTTATCCTTATACAGCAAGGCAACCTGGTATTCCACCTTTCCGGCGGCGGTTGTGAGGGGACTGCTATTTTCACTACGCCATTTTCCGGTTTTACCTCAACGGCAGTCCATTCATCAAAGCTCTTAAAACGCTTATATCTGAAAATGGCTACAGCCCCTTCAGGCACTTCCATTTCAAAGGAGCATCAATGCCTGTATCATGGCTGCGAAGAAATTTATACTTATAGGTTTCACCGTTTAATTCTACCTTTCCGCGCAGCGGATGCGTGGGGCCGGTCATACGCTGATAAACAGCCAGCATCAGCATAAAAATAAACGAAAAGACCCAAATAAGAGCGGTAGTCAATTGCTTTTTCATAGACGTTATAAATGAGTTTTATTCAATTTACTATATAACATTTCAATTTATAAGTTCATCAGGTTTTGCAACAGCCTCATAAAACAACTGATGGATATTCGTTCGAATATTCATACGACTGATGGCGTTGTTGTTACTATCCGGATGCACCCGATTGGACAAAAATACAACGATTAATTTATTCTGGGGGTCAGCCCAGGCAAAGGTGCCTGTAAAGCCTGTATGTCCATAGCTTTGAAGGGAAGCAGCATCTGCGGGGGTACGAAATCGTGGTTTGTCGAGCGGGGGTTTGTCGAAGCCAATGCCCCGACGATTTTTATTTTTCGCGAAATGTGCTGTATTGAAATATTGTACTGTTTCAGGTTTGAGGTATTGATAGCCATCCAAACTGCCTTCGTTCAACAACATCTGCATAATAGCCATCACTTCCATAGCATTTGAAAACAGACCGGCATGTCCTGAAATGCCGCCTAACATGGCTGCCCCCTGATCGTGCACATCACCCTGAAGCATTTGCCGCCTGAAGGTGGTGTCAATTTCCGTTGGAATAATTTCGTCCATACCCAAACTGTATCGTGGCCTGAAAAGCATACGACCCAATCCCATGGGCTGGTAAAAGTTTTCCTGCAGAAATACCTCAAATGTTTGATTTGTAATTAACTCAACCAATTCGGGAATAAAATAGAAGCCCATATCGCTGTAGCGGTATTCTTTTTTTTTCATTTCGGAAGCAGCAATGAGCCTGAATATTTCGTTCTTGTAGTGGCGGGCCATATACATATTTTCTGCCACCCGAAAAGGAAATGCCATCGACATTTTATCGGAATACAGATCTTTTTTTGGGCCATTTTCATCCAGGGTTTCGATAAAAAAAGGAATCCAGCCATCAAAACCTGATTGGTGGGTCAGTATATCAATCAGCTTGATGTTCTCCTTGGTGGTGCCCTTCAGGTAAGGAAAATACTTCCCTAATTCATCAGTTAGTTCAAGCCGGCCATCTTCATAAAGCTTCATGACAGCCAAAGTAGATGCCAAAATTTTGGTCAATGAAGCCAGATCATAAACATCAGTTGGCTGCACTACCTGAAGTTCCTCATAGGTGTGGTGGCCGTAGCTTTTATTGAAAAAAACCTGCTCGTCCACAGCAGCAATCACCTGACAACCGGGAAAGACCTTTTTGTCTATCGCATCGATAATTACCGAATCAATCTTTAGCAAAATCTGCTGGTCAATCTCCAAATTCGGGCTCGGCTTTTCGGGCATAGCAGCCAACACTTCCGTATCAAATCCTGTCCCAAATGGAAATTCTTTCCCAATAGAAACAGGCAAACGGCCCTTTCCTGGTACTTTACCTGTGATAATCCGTGCCGAAATCCTTTCCGCATCCCGCCTGTCCTGATACGAAACCAGGATGGCTTTCACCCTTTTAAGTTGCTCAAAAAAATCAAGAGCATAAGGCGAGGCAAAAAGGTTGAGCACTACATCTGTTTCCTTGGAAAGCCTATCAACAAAAGCGATGGATTTGTCATCTATTCCAAACTTACGACCGGCCAGTATGTTTGTGTTTTGTATGCTTACAATAAGCAAATCAAAATCCTTCAGGCGGTTGTGCATGGTTTGAATTTCCTCATCAGAAGGGTTGCGGGGCAGATGAAACTGCACTGTTGTCAGGCCATTTTCTTGTAAAGTCAGTTGAAAATCCGTCACCTTGCCATAACCAATTGCCAAGCTCGCCACATTGAGGGTATCAGCTGATTTCAATGGCAACAGCTCATCGTCATTTTTCACAATGGTAATGGCCTCTTCAAACAGGCGATCAACAAGCTGGTAATAGTCGGGCCTGTTCAAATCATTCTTTAGGTTTTCGGGGAAAGATGGCCGATAGGCATGCAAGCCTACCTTGTACTTATAGCTGAGCACCTTGCGGCAACTTTCTTCCAGTCTTTTCATCGGCAATTCACCATCTTCAATGGCTTTGCGAATGGTGGCAACCGCTGTCGGGACATCTTCGGGAAGCAGCAATATATCGTTTCCGGCTTCGAGTGCTTTCAACTCAATCTGACCGCTTGGAAAATAATTCGTCACACCTTTCATGTCAAGGGCATCAGTAACCACCAGCCCTTTAAAACCCATTTCTTCTTTCAACAGCTTTGTTACAACATTTTCAGAAAGGGAAACAGCCAGGTTTTCGCGCTTTTCGAAAGCAGGCATATACAAATGGGCTATCATTACACCACCCAGTTCGTGGGCAATAAGCTGCTGGAAAGGATACAACTCGTTATTTTCCAAATGTTTGCGCTTATGCATTATGGAAGGCAATGTATAATGCGAATCGAGGTAGGTGTCGCCGTGTCCGGGAAAATGCTTGGCAGTTGCAATGATGCCGTTGAGCTGCAGGGCATGTGCGTAGGCAAAGCCTTTGAGACTGACCATTTCAGGATCTTCGCCAAACGAACGCATCCCAATCACAGGATTTGCCGGATTGTTGTTCACATCCACAACAGGGGCAAAATTCATATGGATGCCCATGCGCTGGCATTGCTCGGCTATCTGCTTGCCCATCAACCCTATAAGACGATTATCCTGTACCGCGCCGAGTGTCATTTGTAAAGGGTATGAAACGGTACCATCAAGACGCATGGCCAATCCCCATTCAGCATCCATTGAAACCAATAAAGGGGTTTTGGAAATTTGTTGCCAGCGGTTGGTTTGTATCAGTTGGGTTTCGGGCTTCCCTTTGAAAAAAGTGACCCCCCCGATATTATAATGCCTGATCCATTCGTCAATCCGGCTGTCGTATTCCTGATTGGGTTGGTTGGCCCTGACAACAAGCAACTGGGCGATGCGTTGGTCCAGGCTGAGGCTGTTGTAAACCGAATCTACCCATCGGGTTTCATCCGCTGAGGCTTCCAGGCTTATTGCTTGCGCGTGAAGCTGATTTACAGATGACAAGCCTATTACAAGGGAGAAGATGAGTAGAAATATCGGGCGTGGACTGTTCATTTTATTGTTTGTTAATTTTCAAGGCCTTACAGGTTTTTTCAGACCTAACAGGTTTTTTAAGACCTAACAGGTTTTAGAAACCTGTTAGGTCTGAAACCTGTCAGGTCTTAATTCAACGGTATCAAATCATCATCAAAACGCAGGTTGTCGATAATAAAAGTTTGCCGGTCGGGTGTGTTTTTACCCATATAAAACGACAACATATCGGCAACAGACAAATCTCGTTTTAAAATCACCGGGTCGAGCCGCATACTGGGGCCAATAAAATGCCTGAATTCATCTGGCGAAATTTCGCCCAGGCCCTTAAACCTCGTGATTTCGGGATTAACACCCAGTTTTTTTATAGCTGTAATACGCTCATCCTCTGAATAGCAATAGATGGTTTCCTTTTTGTTGCGCACCCTGAAAAGCGGGGTTTGCAGAATATAGACATGCCCTGTACGGACCAGGTCCGGATAAAATTGAAGAAAAAAAGTAAGCAGAAGCAAACGGATGTGCATACCATCCACATCGGCATCAGTAGCGATTACGATATTGTTGTAGCGCAGGTTTTCGAGCGATTCATCGATATTGAGTGCGGCCTGCAACAAATTAAACTCTTCGTTTTCGTAAACAATTTTCTTTGAAAGCCCAAAGCAGTTCAAAGGCTTGCCTTTCAAGCTAAAAACAGCCTGTGTTTGTACATCACGGCTTTTGGTGATGCTGCCCGAAGCGGAATCGCCCTCGGTGATAAAAAGCGTTGTTTCCAGTCGGTTCTCGTGGTTTGTACTGAAATGGAGGCGGCAATCGCGCAATTTTTTGTTGTGCAAACTGGCTTTTTTTACACTTTCACGGGCCAGCTTTTTGATATTGGCCATGTCCTTGCCTTCCTTTTCGCTCTGCCAGTTTTCCTCATCAAGGCCTCCGCTGTGTCGTGATTCATGGCAGGTAGTTGTCAGGTGCGCTTGATAATCTCACACCAATATAATTTGCGGATTGTTTGCCGCCTTGCTCAATAGTTGAACTGGTGCTGGTTTTTTGTTTGCGACTCAAAAGGCAGGCTCCTGCACCTTGATACTGATGGCAGCCACGAGTGGTGCGGATGTCAGCGGTGTCGTAATCCTTGTTGTAAATTCGTATCGTTTTTACGATGGCTTCGCGGAAAGCGGCTGATGCGTGCCCCCTTGCGTGGTGACGCCCGTTTACAAGGAATAATACTCTTCGTTGTATAGGTGTTGTTGCTGTAGGTGAATGCACACTCAAAATCAACTCGCGGATATGCACAATGGGATAAAGTCTCGTTTCGGGGCCGGCCATATTGCGTTCGAGCAGGTCAGGCAAGCCGTTTTGGCCTGGGAATTCTGCCGGTAGAAAATAATCGTAAGAGGCCGTTGTTAAACACATAATTCCACAGCATTTCCTCGACATATTCAAAGAGTAACGATATTTTCCAAAAAATCTCCTCATCAGGTTCAAAGGGAAATAATGCTTCCCGGACGTTCATCATTGGGAGCAATGGGGGCATCCAGCGGCAGCTCGCCTTTGCCGTATTCCACAATTTTTGTTTGCCCCTCCCGGATTGATTGCGCCTTGAACCAGCTCGACATGGCATTCACAGCTTTGGATCCTACGCCATTGAGGCCCACTGCTTTTTAAAAACTTTGAGTCGTATTTGGCACCTGTATTTATCTTACTAACGCGGTCGTCGCGCCCCGCCCAACGGCATGCCGCGCCACAATCGCGCACACTTACCCGACTTTCGTTGATGCTGATTTCGATTGTTTTGCCATGGCCCATCACATACTCGTCAATTGAATTGTCGATGATTTCCAGCCCAACAGCACATAAATTCCATCATCGTGGGAGGTGCCATCGCCCGAGTTTTCCGATATACATACCCGGGCGTAACCTAATATGCTCTTTCCAGTCAAGCGACCGTATGCTTTGCTTCGGTATAGTTTTCTGACATTTTATGAAAAATTTCGACAAAAATAGTGATTTTGGGCACTTAGATTGGTCAATATGCGCACAAGTTATGAGGTAGGCTTAGTTGATTTCATCAATCAATCAAAAACAGATGGCCATTTGTAAACAAAGCTATAAACCTATTTACCAATAAGACATGGCCATAAGCTCCGCTAATAGTGTTAGCAATTAGTAACTTTTTCTTTTGCAGCATAAAACTTTCGTTTTAAGAATTTTCACAATCAAAACTGATAAAAACTAATGCTTCCGTCATCGGCTCAGAAGCCTTCATAATAATAAATGGAATTGCACTTGGGCCCAATGGCAAGTTGAGCAGTGCCCAGCCCACCAGAAGTATCGACCAAAATACAAACAAGAGAATGGAATAAGGCAACATTGTAGGAAATGAGCGTTTCCGATACCGGCTTTTTTTTCGTATTTCTCAAAATACACACAATAATCAACGCAAAGAGAAACTCATCATGGGCGAGATGATATTGGTAACGCTGTCGCCAATACGGAAAACGACTTGCGACAATTCGGGGAATAGCCTAGCAACACCGCTTGTAAGGATGAACACAGGCCCCAAAATAGCCCATTTGGCCGAAGCACTGCCCATAAACATATTGATAAAACCAGACAGTATGATAAACATAATGAGCAAAGGAATCATCCCAATATTCATACGCTGCAACATATCAGCCCCTTCGATGGCAATAACGAGGCCCAAATGGCTCCATTTAAAATAGGCCACAAACTGTGCTGCAAAAAACACCAACACCATAAAGGCGGCCAGGGTTTTAAAACTTTCTACCATACCTTTCACCACATCGGCATCGCTCTTGAATTTGCCAGTGATGGGCCCCATAAAGTATCCCCAAGCTGCCACGGCAGCAAGAACAACAAGGCTATAAAACCTTTCCAGCAAAGGGGAGCGCAACAGTGAATTGTCCGGGCCCGCGGAATGTTCTCAGGCAAGGTCGTCAGTAGGATCCAGGGCTATCAGGCCTTATGCCAAAAAACAAGCCCAACGCAAGGCCTTTCACTCCCTGTCAGTCAGCGGGTTGATGGGTTCTGCCAGGACATCACCGGTGTATTTTCCCAATCTTGGTTCGATAATACGGTTAGAAATCCAGGTGGCTAAAAGGCAATCAGAAAGGTTGATACAGCCATAAAATAATAGTTGGCCGTGGGCAACACATAATAGCTCTCGTCGAGGATACGCGCCGATTCAGTTGAAAGGCCTGCGAGCAGCGGATCGATGGTCCCAATGAATAAATTGGCACTGAAACCGCCCGAAACGCCTGCAAAAGCTGCTGCCATGCCCGCAATGGGATGTCGGCCAACGGCATGGAAAATGATGCCGGCCAGGGGAATAATCAGCATAACCCAAATCAGAGCTGTATTCGATAAAATTCCAGCCAGTACAATGACGAAAGTGAGCATTTTAGCGGGTGCCTTGATCACGAAAAGCCTGATGGCAGCACCTATCAGCCCACTGCTTTCAGCGATACCAATACCGAGCAGGGCCACCATAACAATGCCCAAGGGGCAAATCCTGTGTAGTTATCCACCATTTCGAGAAAAATCCGGTGGACCCCTTCTTTCGATAGCAGGCTAATGATGTTTACCGTTTCCTGAGTAGCGGGGTGTATGGCCTGCCATGAAAAATAATGGCCAATCGGAAAGCAACAAAACAGCCAAAGCAAGCAGTCCGAACAAGCTGGCCGGATGTGGCAGGGCATTACCCCCTACTTCAACTACATGAAACCTGGCAAAGAGGGTTTTTTTGGTTTGTCCTGACTTATCGGGCATACGCATAAGGTGTTGGAGGATTAAGCGCGCAAAGTTAGGGAATTGGGATTAACATTTGACTTCAAAATAAAGCATTGTTATTGAAAGTAAAACGCGGGTTTATGCCCGTTAAAGGCTAAAATATGCCTTTTGAAAAAATAGGTTTCAAGCCTTTATACAATTCTTTTTCAAATATATATGAGCAAAACCCGCTAAATGGCATTTAAATAATCATACAAATCTTCCTCAGGCTTAAGCCCAAGTTTTTTTCTGAGTCTGCTTCGGCTGATATAAGCACTTGATGGTTGGATATTTAGTATTTCCGCAATTTCTTTTGAATTGAGCCCCACTTTTAAATAGGCGCACCAACGCAAGTCATTACCAGATAAGCTTGGCTGCAATTCCTTTAATTGCTTAAAAAACTCCTGATGCAACTCATCCATTTGTATTTCAAAGGTTTTGTCTTCAGTATTGATATAGGCATCCAACATCCTCCTGATTTCGGCCAACCTGACTTTGGAAGTATAAGGATCGTTTTGAATAATTTCGAACTTTTCTTTTATGGAAAGCAGCAGTCGGTTTTTGTCTTCATTTTCCTTTGCTTTTCCAGCCAGTTCAATAGTTTTGGCTTTTAATTGTTGTTTCAATTGCTCATATTCATCCATTAATTTTTGCTGTTCCAGGGTTGAGATTTTTTCCCTGTGTTTTTCTTCCTGCGCAAGCAAAGCATTTTGTTCGTTAAGCAGGCACAAATGCTGCTGCTTTTTCAAACTGCTTTTGTGCTTATATCGGATAGCCAGAATGATCAATCCGATGACAACTAAATATACAACAAAGGCCGGCCAGCTGAAGTACCAGGGTGCTAGAACCCTAAAAGTCAATTCAGATTCAACCAAATGCCCAGATGTCCGTGCCCGCACATTGAACTTATACCTTCCATGTTTCAGGCCAATCAGGCTGACCGTATTATCAGGTGACCATACGCTCCAATCCATGGTCTTATTCAGTTTATACTGGTATTCAACGTCATTGCGATTAGGCACCACAAAGGTGATGTTCAGACTATTCAGGCGCGGGGGCAACTCATCACCTGATACGATTGCCCTTTGTTCAAAATTATTAAACGCTTGTATATCCCTAAAGACCAATGTCGGACTGGCTTGTGCAACTTGACCGGTGTAATTGAGGTACTTTAGGGCAAAACCATTAAAGACCGGATAAAAGGCATAATCAGACTGAAGGGGCAGCGGCTGATAAACACCTGTAAGCGTATTTTCGGCCATTTGTGGTTGTTTTGGATTTTCACCCAATTCAAACTGATTTGAACGGCTGTCGAAAAGGTATTGGGATGTGCTTGTCTGTAATTGAATATTTCTTTCATGTTTTTCAAGGGACAATGCAGTTCCGGCAAAAAGACTATCAGGAAATATTTTTCTATCAACAGGGTTTAAGTTTTTATCCAACAAGGCCCTGATCAGCCCGAAATTTGGAATATTCACCCAGAGTGTGCTGTCATTTTCAAAAATCAATTGGTTGCACGAGCCTAATATCAGGTCCATTTTCTTTTGAAACACCCATTCATTGCCCGATTTTTCAAAAACAGCAATACCGTTGTAGTTTCCGGTTAATATGAAGTCCTTGTGCCTGACAATAGTCCAAACACCAGTCGGTCCTTCCGGCTTGTAAAGATTATTATCTGACCAAATATAAAGCCCTTTGTCATGGCCAATAAAAAGTTTGTTATCAATTTTTTGTAATGTCCAAACCTGGCCTTCAGTTCCTGAAACAAGCTGAAAGCTATTGAAGCTCTTGTTATTATCCAGATCGGACCAACTGGATTTGTACAAACCCTGATTGGTCCCCAAATAGAATTGTTCATTTATAACTGTGGCTGTATATCCTGTGCCAAAATCACCACGAAAATCATAAAAATAGGTGATGTTGTGATTGAGCAATAAGGAAGAAATACCATAATCCAGACCAAGCCACATTTTGCCCGAATTGCCGTAATGCAAACTTAGTATGGTATTGCTAAACAGCCCTTTATACTTATTGACATGATGAATTACATTTCCATTCATATCGGTGATATACAGGCCCTGCAGCACGGTACCAAAAGCAAGATATGCATCGCTAATCTGTTCAAAACTAAATACATTTCCTTGCTCAAGTTTAGCTGATAAGTCCGTATTGACAGGCTTTAACTTGTTGTTGGAATAGACAAACAGCCCAGCATTTTTCGAGACAAGATGCAAGTTGTTGTTCCATGAATACATGCCGGCAATTTCAGGTTGCAAATCATCCGGGAAGGAAAACATCAGGTCAATCTTTGCATTTTCAAAAACATATAGCCCTTTGTTTTTATCAGCCAGGTATAGGGTGTTATCAACAGAAAAACTACCAGTAAAGTTATTGGTAGTCGTAATCCGTGTAAGTTGTTGATTTTGGTAAACATAAATGTATTGAGAAGAAACAAAAACAACACTTTCATTTACATAATGGATGTCCCAGAACTCTTCATTAATTTGTTGGGGATTCTCCTTGAATGGATACAAGGAAGCATATTCAAAATCCTGAAACATATTTCTTGTCCACACACCAAAATCCAGGTCGGAACCGGTATAGATGAGTGAATCGTTGATTACCAGCAAAGAACGGTTAAAGCCGGCACTACCTTGATAAGCCTTCCACTGTTTTCCGTCAAATTCAAGCAATCCCCTATCTGCTGCCATATAGACCATCCCATTGGGTGCCGATGCGATGTCCCAAACCTTGCCTTGTTGATGGTATTGCTGTGGAGTATAATTTGTGAGCAGTGGCATACCTTTTTGGGGGATAGTCTGTCCAAAGGCAAGCAGTGATCCCAACACGAATAGAAAGAAATTGGTTGTTTTTAACTTCACTGCGCAGTTTTTAAAATTTTACATAAAAAGCTTTTGTCAGAAAACCCGTTTGAAAGGGTCAGCGCTCAGTCAATATGTTTTTGGTTTGATTTAGCCTAAATTCGTCGCTTTTCAATGAAGCATAAAAGTACATAATAAAAGTGAAAAAGAGCCGTCAGTTTCCTGACGGCCCTTTTATTTACAAAACCAAATTATTTAACAACAAGTTTTTGCATCTGTACGGCTTCATTTTTATCAATCATCCTGATGAGGTAGATGCCTTTCGACAATTCACCAGTTTGCAGGAATGTGTTGTTCACACTTAGCACAGTCCTTCCGTTCAAATCAATAACATCAAATTGCTGCACCTGAGCATCCAGGCGTACCACTTCTCCTTGTGCTACAGGATTGGGATACAGCTTTAGCTTGTTTTGCTGTGCCAATTCATTGGTGTTGGTGGGGTTACCTTTATAAAAATAAAGGTTATCCAGATAAATAGTTTGTGCCCCATTGCCACCATCAAATTTGAATTGGATCAGATCGGTAAAATCAACACCTGTAAAAGTTCCAAGCGGAATGTCGTAGCTCTCCCATTGGCCGGGTGTAATGGGCAAAGCAAAGGCTGTTTCAACAGGACCTGTACTGATACAGAACACATTTACCGAAGTAGCGTCAGCAGTCCACATATCGAGGTGCAAAAATTCCATGATTTCCACATCAAGTGGTTCGGCAAACTGTGTGCCTTGGTAATTGAAATTGGCATATTTTAAAGTTGCGTTGCCATCTATTTCAATGGTGGATACAATTGTTGACTGACCCCAGCTGGGATTAAAATCAGTACCGGCCACATTGTCGTAAGCATGGCTGAAAACGGAGACTACATCCTCAGGAAAACGTCCCGGAGGTGTTGGCGCTGCAGTGGTTGGATCATTAGGTGTTCCTCCTTGCTCGTTGAACGTGATATTGTCGAAATAGACAACATTGTCCTGGGTTCTGCCATCGAGGTTGAAATCAGGGAAAATAACAATTTGGTCCAGCACGCCTTCTTCCGGTGGAGGGTTAGTAAAGGCACTGAAATTGATGGTAATCTCCTCCCACTGATTGATAACAGTATTGGCCACTTTGATTTCTCCTTGCGACCAGCCCGTGGACGAAACCAGCTTAATACCCACATCGCTGATAACAGATTTCCACACCATAATTTTAATCATGGAGTTGGAGGCATCCAATACAAATTCACCCAGATCGGCACCATGTTGTGATTCGCAGCCGGCCCAGGGCATACCAGTCTGCAGCGCGGTAAATTTAGCTACTGTTGAACTGGTGTTGGCCCCACTTGGGTCGGGATTGGCAATAATTTCCACAGGTGGATTGGTGTCGTTTTCAAAAACGGTCCAGGCCCAGTCGGCTCCTTGCCCATCGGGTTCAAAGTCGATCGGGGCATTTTGAGCAAAAACTACTGATGCTGCTAGCACCAGTAAAATTGTTGTAAACATTCTCATAATACTTAATTTTTAAGTTAATAATTTAGGATAGTTTGATAATTAATTTTTCATTTGTTTTGTCTAATCCTTTTATTAGACACTATTTAAGGTTTATTCTTATATAAGTTTCGTATTGCTAATTTTGGTTTTCGGTCAAGTGTAAACAAGCCCCAGTGCTTTTCTGGCTCAAGGGGTTCGGGCGATCCTTTCCAAGGCTCATCAAAGGCCTCGAAGAAAAAGGCCAGGATGTTTTCCTTTGCTGACCATTCCATCAAAAGTTCATAGTAAATCTGCTGGTAACGTTCATTTACATTTTCGGGATTGATACCCCTCCCGTTGGAATTGGTGGCCCAACCGGCTTCGGTTATCACTACGGGCTTATCAGGAAATTTTTTGGCCACAGCATAGTAGTTTTCCTTCGTATAATCAAGCGACTCGCTGATATGTTTGTATTCCCATACGGGGTAGGTGTGAATAGAAATGAAATCAACTTCTTTGGCCAGTTGATCCAGTTTTAAAAGCCAGGGTACATAGTTTTCGCAAAAAGTAACCGGCTGCTTTGTTTTTGCCCTTACTTGCCTCACATAATCGAGCACCTTGCTTTCGGGCACATAATGGTCGGTCCATTCCACACAAGCTTCGTTACCTACCGATGCTGAAAAGATTTCTGTTGGGTAATCATTGGCCATTTTTATCAGCTTGTCAATCTGGTTTTGGTTATGAGCCCTGTTGGTTTCCAATTGATCTTCTGAATAAACGCCGCCATTCCAGGGGCAGTTGAAATTATTCATTTCTGCACCTATATAGGCACCAAGCATCAGCCGAAAGTCAAGCTTTTCGCGCTGTATTACTTCAAGCACTGTTTCGGCATGTTGATCACAATCAAACAACCGGAGGTATTTCCAATGCCCATGCAATAGCAGCAGGTCTTCCCTTACCTGCGCATACGAAGGATACACAGCTCCGGGGTGTTGCCCATCCCTGAAACCGGAATAGCAGATGGCTTTCCCAGGTTCAATACCCGATGTTTTATAAATGTTCATTGATATATTTTAATTTACCCTGATGGTCCCAAATGCCCCAATAAGCGCCTACAGCGCCTTCATTACCCACTTTCCAGGATTCATCAAATGATGAAAAATAAAACACCTCGATTTGCTCATCCATAGCCCACAACTGAGTATTCACAAAGTACTTCATGGCATTTAGTGAGGAAGGTTTGGAATTGCCCAAGGCATCCCCTTTGCTGGGCCAACCTGTTTCGGTGATAATCACCCGCTTTCCTTTTCCTCGGACCAAGGCTTGGTTGTACATCTGTCTCATATGGGTCAATGAATCCCTGAAGTCTGTTCCTTCCCAAAAGGGATAACAATTGCTGAATATTACATCGCAAGCATCAACCAATGCCGGGCGTTGGGCAAATTCATAGTAGGCATCCACGTAACCTACCGGTATATCAGGCAGGGCTTCTTTTACCCGCTGTAAAAAACCAATCAGCTCATCTTCGGTTAGATCGTCCCTGTATAACACCTCGTTGCCAACAGCAGCCATATCCACCAATCCATTCTTTGCCAAGTTGATCAGGTTTTCTATTTCCTGTTCATTCTTATCTTTTTCGCGCCCGAGCCAGGCACCAACCATAGTTTTCAGGCCCATTTCCTTGGCTACTTTGGGAATTAATTCGTTCCCCTCGATGCACGAGAATGACCTTATCCAGGAAGTATAAGGCTTTATGATTTGCATCCTGCGCCTGATCTGCTCTTCGGGGATAATATCACCTGGCTTTTGTCCCTCTTCATACAAGCTGAAGCAAAAACCATGCACACCTCCATATAGTACCTCAAGGAATAAGTCCCTGATTTCATCCGCTGATTTTTCATCGAAAAAATTTTCAGCCGGAACTTGCCCTGATGATTTAAAACTCAAATACCTTTCTGATCTGTACGACATGCTTAAATAATCGATTTTAGTTATATTTTAGAATAGTTTATTGCAGTACTATAATTCACCGCGCCTATTAACCAACTCATTTTTAATTTGTTTTGCTTTTTCCTCAGTTAAATCATATTTCCACATAACCAGGATAGCCAACGCTGCTGTAAAAGCAGGCACAAATATATCGGCAAGCCTCAACCTTGTCAATGTTTCAACCGTTTGAACAGCTTCATTTTGGTCGAAGCCTACTAATTTGAGGGCCAAGCCACCTAAAACGAGTGCGAGCCCCTGTCCCAGCTTCACCATCCACCAGTATATAGCACCAAATGTTCCCTCTTTGCGGGGCATGCCATTGTTCAATTCGTCCAAATCGCACACATCAGCAGTCATGCTCATCATAAGGGTAAAAAGCCCGCCAATACCAAAAACCATCAGCGGAAGCGGCATAAACATCAACCAGGGATTTTCCGGGTTGAAGCCCCACCATTTCAACATATAGCCAACTATAGAAATGGCTGTTGAGATAATAAAGGCGTTTCGCTTACCCCATTTGTTTGCCATCTTGGTAATAAGCGGTATGATTAAAAAAGCGGTACACAAGGCACTTATTGTTGAGAACCAGGCTGGCCAGGTAGCGGCAGCACCATAATCGCCCCTGAACATATAAAACACAATGATGAAGTAGCTAAACGAGGCCACCATCTGAAAGCCATTGAACACTAAAAATGTAGCGCCACACAAACGCACAAACGACATGTTTTTAAAAATAAGCGCCATGTTTTTCAGTAAGCTTTTAAAGTTTTTGGCAATATTTTTTATCGTCAGGTCGTCGCGGTTCTTGAGATTGGCTTGGTCAACCTCTTTGCAAAACAGTGCTGGTGTTATCCCCAGCAGCATGCATCCAATCCCCACAACGACAGAGAGCTTCCTTACACCTATAGCTTGTGTTTCAAACAGATCGGGATTGGCAATAATCACCCAAAACCAGGGCACGATCATCCAGGCAACCTGACCGAGGGTTTGTGAAAAACCCATCAGTCGTGTACGCTCATTGTAATCGGAGGTCATTTCGTAACCCAAACCAATCAATGGGGTAGAGAACATGGTATTGCCCAAGAGGTAGATCAACGAAAAGATAAGGAAATACCAAAAGTTGTACATCTGCGAGTTTTCAGGGTTTAGCTGCCATAAAACAGCAAACAACACCCCGCTTAATATCGCCCCGACAAAAATATACGGCTTGCGTCGGCCAAATCTGGATTTGGTATTGTCCGAAATATAGCCCATTATGGGATCGGTAATGGCATCGAAAAAACGGGGCAAGCCACCCAACAAACCGGCCAGGAAGGGGTCCATCCCAAAAGCGGTAAGCAAGAAAAACGCAAATACGCCGAGGGAACCGGGTAATAAATTATTCACAAGATGGCCAGCACCAAAGGCCGCTTTTTGTCCCAGCGGAACCCTGTCTTTTAAAGGCGTAACGTAAGTTGACATGTATTTACAATTTTTGGTTTATTAAATGCCTGACTTTTCTGCTGGAAGCATGACGGTTTGAAGCGCTTTTGCACTAATAGAGAACTCCATCGATTGCCCATAGGCCATCAAATTGATTCCTTTTTCTTTTTCAGTTGGGTTAAAAATGACAACAGCAAGTGTACCATCCGGATTTTGGGCAGCAGTTACCATTAGTTCGTCATCCATACTTTCAAATCCAACGCGCTGGGCACCCGGTCTGATAAACCTGCTGAAATGCGCCAGGGTGTAGTATAAAGGTGTAAAGTAAACTTCATCCTTTTCAGGGTCAACAATTACAGGGGCTATGCACCAGTTTTTTGCCCAGTTGGGGCCTCCCTGCCTGTCGAGCACCATATTCCAGTCCACCCAGCCGTCAACCCAATTGTTCATACATCCTATAATGTCGCGTGCGTAACGATAAACAGGCACATATTTGGGATGCAGGTGCTTGTTTTCTTCGCGTGCCCAATCCCAGCCCCAGTCGGTGGCTTCCTTTGACCAATACCATTTGTCATCCTGCCATTTGGGGACCTCAGCATCCACACAGGCTTCGGTATTGATCAGGTGTTTGCCGGGGGCTTTGGCATGCGCATATTGCAAGGCATCCGGAAAATATTCGAAGGTGCTTGCATACCAGTGCACAGCTGTGCCATCATAAAAATCTGCTATCGCTGGGTCGCTGTACATGGCATCTACCCATTTATACATTTCCTCATCGCGGTTTTGATCGAAGCCAAATATTTTCACATCCTGCCCCTTAGCCCTCAATACCGGCCCCAGGTGATTTGTCACAAAATCATTCATCTCCTCAGGGGTGTAATGCATGCTTTCCCAGTTGCTGTCGTTCCCCAGCGGTTCGTTCTCAAAGGTAAAAGCCCAAATATCGATGCCTTGCTCGCGGTAAGCATCTTCATATTTGGAGAAAAACAAGGCCCAGACCGGATAATACTCCGGCAGCAATTTGCCGCCTTTCCAATCCTTGTTGTCTTTCATCCAGGGTGGGGCCGTCCAGGGTGATGAGATGATTTTAAACCCATCTTTAGAAATGGCCATGGCATCTTTGATCATGGGAATGATGTCGTCCATATCCTCCTGAATCGAGAAATGTTCCAATTCGGTATCTCCTTCAACAGGGGCATAGGAATAATTGCCCAGCGAAAAGTCGGAGGAGTTCATGTGGGTCCGTGTTAAGGAATACCTGGCACCTGTTTCGCCAAAATAGGCCTCCAAAATTTTTTCCCTGTTTTCCTGACTTAATTGATTGAGCAGATAGGCAGAAGCTTCGGTGAAAGAGCCCCCAAAACCGGTTATTTCCTGGAATCTCTCTTCCGGGAAAATGGCAATGTTTACTTGCTGCTCCGCTTCGGCAAAAGAGGTAAGCTTGGTGAGTTGGTTTCCTGATTCAGAGGTTTCATAAATTTCCGCTTCCATTTGATTGTTTTTGTTACAACTGCTCATCAGTATCAAGCTGATGCAAAACATACTGAGAAAAATCAAATTTGTCTTCATATCAGTTTAGGTTTTATTTATTAGCGCGCCTGAATTTCAATCATTGTGGGCGGCACTTTCACTATTTTCATCAAGGAATCCTTGTTGCCGTTAAAAGTTTTGGTGATGGGTTGTCCATCACGCGTAAGGCCTTCAAAAACGCCGGCATCCAACAAATCCCAGAGGGCATATTTGGCCTGACCTTTCAGGTTAATCAGTCCGAAATGATTCTCAGAGCCAGCAGGGTTGGCAGCATCTTTCCACTGCTCATCAAAGGCTTCAAAATAAAAGCAGCTTATTCCTGCCTTATTCGTCCATTCGCGCATATCCCAGTAATAGCGGGCGGCCTTGTATTCGTCGATGGCCCTTGCGCCCTCATCACCATAGAACTCATTTGAAACGCTTGCCCAGCCCGTTTCACCAATATGAACTGGTTTGTCCACACCCAGGCTTTGCATATAGTTTACCACGCCCTCATACTGACCGATGGCATAATCCCTTGCACGGCGCATGGCGGATTCAATTTTTTCGGCTTCAGAAAGGTTTTCTTCATCGTCCGGCACACCCCAGAAATCAGGGTTGTAATGGGTGTCGTGCATGGGATAGGTGTGCATGGAGATAAAATCAACAGCTTCAATTAGTTTATTGAGGTCATCCTTGTGGTATTCAACACCTCCCCCGCCCCAGGAGGCAAAATTATCGGAGCTTGTTATCCACAAATCTGCCGGCAATTCACCTGATTTTTTTAAATCTTGCAGGTGGTTTACCCATTTTAGGACAATACCGGGCTCAACATAATAATTCCACGCCCAATGCACCATTGCCTCGTTACCCACAGCGATAATCTTTACTATATCAGGATATTGACGTGTTAACTCAACCGCTCGCTTAATTTCTGTGGCATTGCGCTCGCTTTCCTTGTTGCGGATACGGTGAGGCAGGTTGGTCCATGCATTTTGACAATCAATCCAAGCCCCAAGCATTACGTACATCTCAAAACCAGCATCTTCGCTTTTTAACAAGCGGATGGATTCCAGTAAGTTGGCAGCCTCATCATGATGCACATTATACGTCCGCAGAAGTTTAATCCCCATGGCCGATAATATTTTCATATCCTCTTGCAATTGGGCAATAGTAGGCTGAATGTCTCTGCTTTTTTCACGGTATCCGCCATAGGAAATAGCCAGGTAATCAGGATTACCCAGTATTTCAGCGGCCGTTTTTTCAGCACTTTTGGGCGCGGAAGCACAAGCGAGCAGCAAAAAGGTCATGCAAGAAATAGTGAGTAAACGTAAAAATTTATTCATACTTGGTATTCATCTATTATTAAGTACAATTGATTTAAAAAAATCATTGCCAGAAAATAAAACGTATCTGTACTAATCAGCAGCTTGGTAAACTTTTACATAATCCACAACCATCTGCTGATCAAATGGGGTTTCGTCAGTTGGAAAACCCACGTAGTTACCACCAACTGCCACATTTAAAATAAGGAAGAAAGGCTGGTTAAAAACCCATTCGCCCGGTACATCGCTTTTCTCGATACGCTGATATAGATAGTCATCAACAAAGAAATCGATTTTTTCTTCGTCCCATTCGATGGCATAAACATAAAAATCAGTATCAAAACGACCATTTTTCAGTGCATAACTCTTTGTGATAGGATTGCCCCCGGAATAACCAGGCCCATGAATGGTTCCATGAATTGTGTGAGGCTCCTGGCCGCGGAGTTCCATGATATCGATTTCGCCACATTGGGGCCAACTTACGGTTTCGATATTCTCGCCAAGCATCCAGAAAGCAGGCCAGATTCCGGGCCCATAGGGTGTTTTTAGTCTGGCTTCAAAACGGCCATATTGCTGCGAAAACAATCCCTGCGTTTTTATTCTTGCCGAGCTGAAACCGCTACTTGTGCGTTTGGCTGTAATAATCAAATTTCCACCACCATCTATGGATACATTTTCGGGTTTGTCGGTATAAACCTGCAATTCCTGGTTTCCCCATCCATCCTGTCCGGGCCCAATACCGATGTCGTAGGTCCATTTGGCGGGGTCTGGCAAATTACCTGCCGGACCGCTAAAATCGTCACTCCAAACGAGCTGCCAATTCCGTTCATCCAGTTTCTGGAAATCGTCGCGCTCGCAGCCCATAAAAGCCAGCAGGAAAACAATTGACAAAATCCCTAATTGTAGTTTTTTTATGCTGTGTATTTTTTTCATTTCTCAAGATTTTTTTTGATTAGCACTATGCTATACTCATATATTATTTTCGGAAATAAATGTTATCCAAATAGATATCACCATTACCATCAAATTTGAGTTGAATTACATCATTCAAGTCAACCGGGGAAAAAGCTGACAGGGGTATGTCAAGGCTCACCCAGCCATCAGTAGGAACTTGCAGCACATAGGCTGTTTCAACCGGTCCGGGGCTGATTAAATAAATACTGACCCCGGTAGAATTGGCAGACCAGAAATCCAGGTGCAAAAAGCCCATGGCTGAAACATCCTGACTGCTTCCCAATTCGATGCCCTGGTAATTGAGGTTGGAATACTTTAGCGTATTGTTTCCCTGAATTTGCACAGTAGATACCACTGTAGCCTGTCCCCAGTCGGGGTTGAGGTTTGCGGGCATATCGGTATAAGCATCACTAAAAATGGCCATTACATCATCGGCATTGTGCGCAGGTGTGGGCGCAGGTGCTGCAGGCTCAACAGGAGGCGGTGGAGGTGTGCCATCATTGTAAAATAAAATATTGTCAGCATAAAAACTGGAAATGTTTTCACTTTCGTTGACAAAAATCAGTTGAAACAGTGCTGAGCGACTGTTCAGTCCGGCCACCTCATCAAGGGCTTTATCCACCCTGAACCAATCGGAGGTTTGTGCCGGGATGTTCACGGTAAACGAACCGGTTCCACCGGTCTCATCAACTATTTCAAATTTCAAGACGGCATTGGCAGGCAAAGCATTGGGAAAAAATAGATCCATATACAAATTAGTCATTTCCGAGGCATCAATGGAGGGTGCACTAAACTCGATCCCAACAAAATTGAAATCGGTATAATGCAATAAATGGTCACCCGCCACTTCAAAATCAGCAGAAAGTGTTGTTTGATAAGGTTCCCAATAGCCGTTGTAATAATTCACCGGATGATTAGCATAAACATCGCTAAACAAGGAAATTACCTGGTCGGCTTCGAGTTCCGGAGCTGGCGCAAACAGGAAATCGCCCTGGGACAGTATCGTTAATGAGCCTTCGGCAGGTGTATCCCCCACACGGGCAGAAATTTTAGCGCTGCCAGGACCACCTGTTATTGTTACTTGCCCAAAATCATCAACACTTGCAATGGAAGCATCTGAGGAAGAAAACTCGAAATATGCGGGAGCTAAGTTAATAGCCTGATTGATACCTGTTGGCATATTAAAAATACTGGTCAAGCCACTTACTGTTTTAGTAACACCTACAAAGAGGTTTCCGATTGTTCTTTCACCGTTTAAAATGGTATAATGCGGATGGGCAATGGTTCCAAGCTTTTCAAATTTAACTTCATCAAGCCAAAAGTATAACCTTTTCCATCTTCAGGTCCTTCAGAATAGAAAAACATGCCCCTTTCGGCTTTCAGTCGTGATGGGTCGGGAATGGGGATGATGTATTTGGCCCAGCTTGTATTGACGCCAACATTGGAAATGCTTACCTGGAATTTATTTTCACCAAGATCATTTCCAAACCCAAGCACATCAATATTGGCCGATTGTGTAGCTTTTGCCCAAAACGTCAAGGCGTTAAAACCAGACAAGTCCCTGCCCGATTCGGTAAAATAGGTACCACCGGCATAAGCACCACGTGGATCGCCGGCATCGGGTACATCAATCCTCATCGAAGCGGCGGAATTATTGTAAGTTTCCCTGGTGTCCACATCAAATGCCGTGGGTACTGAACCGCCAAAAGCGGCATAGTTTAATCCGGCACTGAAACCGTCAATAAAAACATCAGGATTTGACGGATAGGTTACGGGTGAAAGATCATCCAAATCGCGCTCACAACTGAAAAAGAGAATTGAGAGGGCAGCAATGGGAAACAGTTTTATCAGTCGATTGAAAAAGTAGTTTTCATCTTGTTCATTTTTTTTATTTGCCAATATTTACAATTACATAAGTCCTGATTTCCATTCGTTGCCGTTGTCAAATCCAATAGCCATAGGGTCAGGAACACTATTTCCGCCTGCATCAACGATATAAACAGGTGCATAACGAGGCGAATATTTGTCCAGGGTGCGATAAGTAGCCCGCAAACCAATACTGGTTGACGGAAGATCGAACCAATCAGGTTTGCTTAAAGAGGTAGAAATGTCAGCCATAAGCTGCAAAGGGTAAGTAAGGTTGAAGTCGCGGTGATAATCGTATGGGCCCCAATCGTTAACCCGAACAAATGAGGTCATTTTTACATTTTTATACATCATCCGTACATCCATTCCAAAACGACGAATCAGCCTGTCGTCGCTGCCATTGGCTTGTGCATCACCGGTGTAAATATTGGCAATAAGACCAAAATTGCTGCTGGGTTTTGAAACCAGCCTGGCATGTACTTCCCATAAATCCTGTGCCGACGGGGCACCGGGAAACGCAAAAGTTGTGCGGCCGTCAGGCAAAATACCAATGGCTGCATCCTGTGTTGTGGGCAGGTGGCGATAAACGAAGCCCATGCTAAGGGCCAGTTCAGCATCTTCAGCACTGTCGCTGTCCCAATCGTACATCCATGTACCGGGTGTGGGGTCAAAAGTGAACAGGATTTCAGCAGCAAGCTGCTCCCTGTTGACCCTAACCACAAAGGGGTCTTCAAGTATGTTCCTGGGCCTTCCGGGTGCATCAACACCTGCCGGGATCGGACCTTCGAAAGGTTTTTGGTAGAGGAAGTTTGGTGCTATTTGCAGGTCGCCAATCAGGTAGGTAAAACCAGAAAGTACATTAAACTGGTTGCCGCTGCCGCTGTCTTTGAGTCGCCAGCCGGTGAAGGTAAGCGTTTGATCCACGCCACCTTGAGCCACCAGGCCCATAGCCGCCGTTTGGGCATACCAGTTAAAGCTGCCCCCGGCATATGAAAGTTTTAGTTTTCCACCTAAGTTATCTTCCGGTTTGATCTCATCCTTGTAAACGGAATAATTGCCTTCTTCGCCCCTCACCACCTGAAATTCGCGGCCTTGCAAGGGCTGTCCGGCCCAGATACCACCCAGGTCCACTTCAAACTTACCAAAGCTTTGGTTCAGGTGCAGGGTGAGCCTGCGGGTTTTAGGTTGCGGAATGGCAAAAGAGCTTTCGGTAAGGCCCAATTGCGCCAGGTCTTCATGGTAAATACCGGTTACGGTTGTATTATTAAATGCTTTGCTGTACTTGAGCAGAACAGCAGGGTTGGCACCCCACCATAGTTGTGGTCCAAATGCCAGTTTGAAATCCTTCAGCTGACGCTTGCCTTCTATTTCCATACCAAAAGGCGCCACGCCATTGTAGATATCTATTTGAGGGCCATAATTGGCCTCAGGATAAAGCCCGAAAAAGTCACCTTCGTAGCCCCAGTGGTAGTGTCCGGTGCGGTAGAAACCCTTCATATCAAACCATTTGTGGTTCCATTCGTATTCAGCCTTGTACACCTGAACCCTGTTCACCGACTCCAGTTTCACATTGCCATTGTCTGATTTAACCGTAACGGGGCGGCCCCTGTTTTCATAAAAAATTTCATCAATCGGGTTTTGGGCCACATTTCCCAACACATTCACTTCAACATTGGCCCTGAAATTTGGCGCGGGATTGGCCTGTACACCAATATAAAATGACTGCATCTGGTCAAAACCTAGTTGATTGGGATAGTTTCGTGCGCCGGGAATAGGGTCATCCGGAGTTGTAATAAGGCTGCCACCCGTATTGAAGGTCTTAAATTCAGCACCCAACCTGCTCATGCTTATTTTTTTTAAAGTTTCAGTTTCCATGGCAGCTTTGTCGCCCCTGGCTTTCAGGTGTGCATCGGCTATGTTTATTCCATCAAAATGTTGCTTCAGGGAGGCAAGGTCAGCACTTGCTGCATAGGGGTCAAATTGATGCGCCTCTTTTAAGGCATAATAGGAAGCCCGTGGAAATAATTGGTAAAACCCCATGGAGTTGGTTGGGCCTTTGGCGCATACACCAAACCATTCTTCGTTCATATTGTTTTCGCCGGGTATATGATCGAAGCGATAACCACCATTTTCCCATGACGCATTGTTGTCGTGTACATCCAGGTTTTTTGTCTGCCCGAATTTCCACCAGCCATCGCTGAACTGAAAGGTGAAACCACCAATGGAATTGCCGCTTTTTCCAAGTCCGGCTGCATTTTCGTAAATTTCTTTCCAATTGGCTACATTGTAGATGGCCTGCTCTTTTTGCGCTTCTTCATTTGTAACGGCATTAAAAGCATCCGAGCCAAACTCGGTAAGGAGCACTGGTTTATCATACTCATTTTTGGCACGGTCGAACATATCTGTAAAAGATATTCCTCGGTAAACATTAATACCAAAAATATCAACATCCTTGCATTCTTCGGCTATGATGTCCATAAACAAAAGGTCGCCATTGCATAAGGATACCGGATGATTTTCATCAATACTTTTCATGGCGATGGCAGCCTCATTGAACAATGTGTACATATACCTTGCCCTTTGGGTCGATTTGCGGTCCTCAACCGGGATATCCTCTGTTTCAGCACCTCCCCAGAAAAGGCCGTAGTTGTTTTCATTACCCAGCAAATAGAGCAATAAACCAGGGGTATCCTTATAGGCTTCAGCCAGCTCCTGCACTTCTTTCAAAAGCAGCTCCCTTGTTCGGGGATCACTGTACTCGGTATTGCCCACCCATGCGCCTTCGAGCGTGAGACCGTAACGTCCGAATGAATGGTTTAACATGGTGTAAATACCATATTTTTGATAAATATAGGTGATCCATTTAGGCTGTATGCCCGTATAAACACGTATGGTATTCACCCCTAAATTTTTCAGCATCGACATTTCATCGTCGAGGGCTTTTTTAATGAAATCGTCGGGTTGTTCCCAAAGGCTGTAGGAATAATTGGTTCCAATCGGGAAATAGTCCCAATTCATACCATTCACCATAATAGACTCACCATTGACAAGGAGACGCCAGCCATCAGCACGCTTTTCTACATATACTTTATCGGCTTGCGCAAACAAAGAAATGGTAAGGCTTAAAATGATTTGAAAAAGGAAGATTTTTTTCATAAGGCGGTTGTTTATGTTGGAATAGTTAAATGCCCGTTATTTTGATGTCCAAATGTATATACAAAATCGCTTTAAATAATCATATACATTTTATTAGTATGCATCAGAACGCAAAACCTTTTTGCGTAGAATCAAAAATCAAAAAATTGACATTGAGATAATTAGTCATATTATTTTTTAGTTAAAAAAAAAGCTCCATACGATGTGAGGTATATATGTTGTTTATATCAATTGTATGTAACGACTAGTTGTAAATAAACAAATCCTTCGTGTTTTTTAAAACCAAGCCATCCTTACACATTTTCACGGCGCTTTTCGAGGTCGTTTTGCATAAGCAAACAAGTTTTGTGGTCGATAGCATAGAAAAATAAAAGTATGGCGCACGACATATAAAGCAGGCCGGGATAAACTGAAATCATCATTTTTATCCCATTAAGCGATTGAGCTGATTGCGCCACATTTGGGACGAATTGGTAAAAAACAAGCAACCAGCCGGCAAGCGCGCCACCAATGCCCCAACCCGCCTTTTGGGCAAAGGTTGCCGCCGAAAAAACCAGGCCTGTTGCCCGTCGCCCGTATTTCCATTCCGAATAATCGGCCGTATCGGCCAGCATGGTCCAAAGTAAGGGCACTGCTGGTGCATAAGTAAATTTCGCCAAGATATTCAGCACATAAATGCTGTAAATATTTTCATTGCCTGGCAAATAAAGCAGTATAAAAAACAAACCTGAAATAAGGGAACTGGCCATATAAACATTGCGCTTGCCAAACCGCTTGGCCAGTGGCTTCGAAAAAGGGATGCCGATGATTAAGGCGACTGTTCCAATCACATTGAATAGCTGCACACTTTCTTCATCAGCAATGTAGTACTTGAAATAATAGGCAATGGAAAGGTTTTGAATGGCAAACATGACAAAAGAAATAATGCCTACAAAAAACAAAATTACCCATGGGCGGTTTTTGAAGAGGTTCCTCAAATCTTGCTTCAGATTTTTCTCCTGAGCAACTGGTGGTTTTACCCTTTCGCGTGTGGTCTTGAAGGTTATCATAAACAGGATAAAACTCACGGTGGCGAAAAGCATCAGTGTGTATTGGTAACCTTTGGCGTTGTCGCCCTGTCCAAAATAGCCCGCCAAGTAAAGGGCTGTCCCGGTAACGATAAACTGTCCGGCGAAAGCAAAAATAAAGCGGTACGAATTCAGGCCGGCACGCTCATACGAGTCGGAGGTCATTACCGCCCCCAATGACGAGTAAGGCAGATTGATGGCTGTAAATACGGTCATCAGCAAGAAATAGGTGACACCGGCATAAATAACTTTTCCGGTTGGTCCAAAATCCGGGGTGGTAAAGGTTAATACTGCCAATATACTGTAAGGCAATGCCATCCAAAGCAAATAGGGCCTGAATTTCCCCCATCGGGTATTGGTGCGATCAGCAATAATGCCCATCAGAGGATCGCTAAACATATCCCACACGCGGGCGATCAACATAATGGTTCCGGCAGCGGCAGCAGAAATTCCAAAAGTGTCTGTATAAAAAATCAATATCCAAAAACCCACCATATCCCATACAAAATGGGAAGCGGTGTCGCCCAATCCATAACCAATCTTTTCTTTTATGGATAATTTTGTAATTAATTTATTCATAATTAGTTATGTGTTGTTTTTTGGTTATTTGGCAGAATGCTTTTATTGCACTAATCAGTTTCTTCTCTGGCAAACAGCCCGATGGCCTTTTTCGGCTCACGATTTACTTTATAAAGACCCCAGTGCTTCTCGGCGCCAAGCGGATCATTTGGGTTTCCTTTCCAATCTTCGTCGAATGCTTCAAAGATAAAAGTGGTGATGTTATTTTGTTTGGACCAAGCCATCAAATCGCCCACATATTGCCGTTGCTTCTCCTGACTCGCCCGATCGCCAAACTCTGAGGCAATGGAGGCCCAACCTGCCTCAGCAATCACAATGGGTGCCCCCGGCAAAGCGGTCATAACTTCTTCCACATTTTCGATGCTGTAAGGCATGGATGCATCAATATCCCTGCCCTCCCAAATGGGGTAAATGTGGATGGCAACAAAATCAACGATATCAGCAAGTTCTTTCCCGTGATCGGCCCACCATTTGTAATTGTCAGCAACTGTTACAGGCTGTGCTATCGCATGTTGTACTTGCTTTACATAAGCAATCACCGAATCAATTGAAACCATGTGATCGTTCCACTCCACCAGGGCTTCATTGCCAACATTTACAGCAACAACAATATCATCGTAGGCATTGGCAAGTTCAATGCCTTTGGCGATTTCCAGGCTGTTTCGCTGTTTGTTGTCATCCAGAATTTCCTGAGGGATTGGTTCGGTAAGCCATTCGCAGGTTTCGTGTGCACTGAGTTCGGCACGCAGCCAAATGCCCAGCATCACCTTGATGTCCAGCTCATGCTCCCTGATTACTTCAAGCACCATCTGGCTGTTTTCTTCACAATCGTAGAGGCGTATCAAGCGAAAAGGTGTTTGATCCAACATAATTTGGAGATCCTCCAAGATTTCGTCATAGCTGGGGTTTACGGCACCCTCTCCCCTGTCGGGGTGCTGCCCGCTGCGAAATCCTGAATAGCAAACTGCTTCGGAAACCCCAGACAGCAGCATTGTTTCGGACTGAGGCAATAACATTTCGTTGACAGCTGAGGTAGTTTCCGGATTCCGCTTCATATTGCATGATAGTAGTAAAATGGGGATCAGTAACAACAATTGAGTGATTCGCTGTTTCATCTAAATTTTATTTTGGTTACTTGTTTTTTTTAGGTACACTTCAATGCGATCAACTTCACCATTTCGGCTGAATATCAAACTACTAATTCGTTGGTTGATACTCAGTCCGTCTATTTCTTCGGTGCTTCCATCTGTATAATAAACAGAAAGCCGATTGCAATCAGTGAAAGTAAGTACAATGGGTGTGAGGCAGCAAGTGAATCCAATTTGTCCTTCGCTAAGTACAATTTGTTTCATTAAGCCCTGATCTGTGCAATAGCTGAATGTTTGTTCTCGCTCCAGGATTTCATCTTCGTTGAGCAATGTCGGATCAAAAACAATATGCCCGTTTATGACCCTGAGCGACATTTCGCCCAATCGTGCTATTACATCCTCCTTTACCTGTCCGGTAAGGCCGGGTTGCTTAGCACCCGCATTGCCCGGTGTATGCGAATGGGCATCGGTTGGGAAGGCTCCATACAAAGCCGGATTTTTATAGAGCCCAATACCGGCCTTTATTTCATAATAATGGGCTTTAAGTTGGCCGGTAACGCTTTGATTGGCACCTGAAGCTACCGCATCGAAGAAGCACTCCTGCACGGCCAGTAAAAGCTTCGATACCATGTGCCAGTAAATTGAACCCAGTCCTTCATAGCCAAAAAAGGTTCCCGAACGACCGGTGAATGACTGATGATCAAAGACTTCTTCATAAATATCAAGTATTTTTCCCTTCTCAACTTCTACCAAATGGCTGTAGCCTGCTGACTTTAATTCGTTCAAGGCTTCCTCGAGCATGGCTGCATTGCGGAAGCTGCTGTTGAAGTGGAATTCACCAAGGGCATCCTTCTGAATGATAGCACTATTTTTATCTTCAAGCAGCTTGTTGAGCAATGCAGATGATTCAACCGCATGTTCCGGAATCCAGTTCTTTTCCAAAAAGCCGGGCAAAATCCTGTCAGGATAAAGCATATAACTGTATTGATCGGGCCGGAACATACTGCTTTTTTTCAGCGCATTGACTACTTCAAGGCTTTCATTGCTGCTCAACACACCCGAACTTAGCACCGCCACTTGCCCTTCGAGCATTTCGTATAGGTGGCGTATTTCGATTCCATCAGCTTTTACAGCTATCAGGTTGTAAGCATGATACAAGTTATCGCTCCTTTTGTTGGCCCGTATGGATTGATCCATATAGTTGAGGCACAACCTAAAGAAGGAAACCAGGTTTTTCACCTGTACCTTTCGTTTCTCTCCCGAAAAAGAGTGTTTGTAGATTTCTTCGCGGTACTTGGTGTGGGCTTTTCCCAGAAAACTTGCAAAACGAAGTCGATCAGCATCCGTAAATCCCTTCGTGAGAAGTTGGGCATTATCGCTCAAGAATTCTTGCATATGGTGTAACAGGTCAACCACTTCCTCCGAAATACTGACATTACTGAAAGCGACCTGACTCAGTTTTTCATCCCAGAATTTCAAAAACCTGCGCATATAATACAGGGTAACCATTGAGCTGCCGTTGCCGACCAACGCATTGTTGGCATCGTTCCATTCAGGCCGTTGGGTGTTGAGCCAGATACCTGCCTCGGGTATAAAATTGCTCATTTTGGACAGCAAGGTTACCAGGACTTTCTCTGTCAGGTTTACCTTGTAAAGTTTTTCGCTTTGTTTGTTTTTTAGCATATAAGCATCGGCACCCAGGTAGGCGGCTTCCGTTTTGATCGCCTTGTTCAGCTCAAAATCAAAAATCACTGTGTCTTTTGGGTTGCGCAAAATTTCTTCGTAAGGCTTAATGCGATAAGGCACATTGGCATAGGTAAAATACTCACTTGTGAGCATATTATCCAGTTTGCCCGGATGAAATTTAACTGACAGCTCAAGCAACTTCTGCAAATAAATTATCTGGTGGTCGCCCCAATAACCAATATAGGCCCAGGGGTCTTCAGGATCGGGAACTTCCCAATCTATTCCGTCTCGCATAATACGATACGGATTGTAGCCATCAATGGTTGAGGCATTGACAAATTTTGAGATAATACCTTCCGTAAAGGCAGGAAAGGAATAGCAAAGGGCTTCCCAGTTTTGAAAAATATCGCGCCAGTTGCCCTGATAATTATACCGAACGGAACCATCCTGGTTTTTTGTTTCGATGGAAAACTGGTTCCACGGCCTGCTGGGGTCGCCATGACGCCGACTGAAGGTCAAAGGCAAATACTCGCTGGCAATCCTGATCAAGTCGGTATCATTGGTTTCTTTGGCACGTTTAATTAATTCGTCATAGGAAATATAGGCCGGAAGTTTATCAATCCAATGCTGAAACTCCTTACTGAGCAAGCGGTTAATTTGGCCTAAATAGCGCTCAAAGTCATTCTTGTCCACCTGGTAATTGTCAACAAAAACACCTCCACGCATGATGTTGAAAAGCACATTGGTATAATGTCGGGCCGTACATATTTCGGTATTGGTCAGTTGAAATCCATCGGCCAGCGAAACCATGCGCTTCAGGTTTTCAGTGCCTTTGTCAATATCAGCCTTAATCAGGTCAATCAGGTTTTTGGTGTTGCAGATAAAATAGTTGAGGTTTACCACCTGCGTACTGCTTTGGTTTATTTCGGCCAATACATACCAGCACCGGTTTTCATTTGGCGGCAATTCAAGCTGTGCATTTACAAAGTAAGCACCCCTTGCAGCCCGGATATTGTATTCATTTTGAACAGTTTCTCCCTGCCTAAACTTATCAAGTTGCTGCTCCGAAACAAGGATGTTTGCATCCTGCCCCAAGCCTGTTGACCAAACGGTGGTTGCAAACAAAGCCTCACTGGGCTCAGCGCGATCAACCGGAATGGCACTCAGCATAAACAAGCCCAGACTGCTATCCTCAGCTTTTTCGTTTTTCTTATACGCATCGGCCAGGTTACTATACTCATTTTGAAAAGCATAAGTAACGCCATAGGGCAAAATATTCATTAACCCATCCACCAGGTCGATAGTGATTGGTTTGTCTGTTGTATTGATCAAGGTAGATTCTTTGACAAAGCCGAAGCGTTCGCTGTTGAACCACCCATAGCGAAAACACAAGCCCAAAACTGGATTTATTTCCTCAAAAATGATTTTATTGCCATAAATATTCTTGTAAATATTTCGGGTACATTTATAAAACTGCAACGAATCATCTGTAAATGGCTCCCAAAGAAAGGTTTTATCATCCTGCCTGACGAGGAAACTGGTGCTGCTGCCTGTTTTACCTTTATAGTCATGGATTTTGTCATCAGTATAGTAGGGAAATAAGGCATTGTCGCGGTCTTTGCGGCCGGCTGATAGTGCCCCGTTGCTGGAAATATACATCCAATGGTCCGAGTCGCTGACGATGCTGATAAAGAAATCAGGCATCTCGTGGTAATTCTTTATTTGATACCATTTTTCGCCGTCCAACTCCATAAACCCACCTGAAACACCCTGTTGCCGGCTGTTAAGTGCATTGTTACCCAAATAAATGGTTCTTTGTTTCATCTTGTTTAGCGTTATTTATTCGTGGTTTTCTCGATTATTATTTTTTTTAGCTGCAGACTATTTGAGCTGCGAGGCCATTTCCTGAATATTATTCAAAAATAAACGATTGATTACTGTAAGTCAATTTTTTACCTACTTCAAAACCCTATCATTGTATATAAATCCTACATCAAAAGCACATCACGAAGAACCTATATTCCTGATTATTAATGTGTAGGTTTTTCCCCCTGCCACACCGGAAAGTATTTACATTTTAACAGCCTTGCAGGGCATTGTGAGGCGCAAAGGACTACTTTACATAAAAAGGGATATTGGCTGTGGCCGCATTGTTGTGTCCATCCAATACATATACAAACAGCCTGTATTCTCCCGGTTTTTCAGGTGCATGCAGTGTATAGGTATTTTCTCTGGTTTCTTTTAAAAGCATTGTTGCAGGCCTGGGCTCAAAATCACCGCCATCACTTTGTTGTTCAACAGGAACTTCAGGTAATATTTCCCAATGGTACACCAGCGAATCGCCGTCTGGGTCGATAACTGTTACCTCGGCCTTATTTCATCCTTTGGCGACAAATAGACGTTGTCGAGAGCGATTTTGCCGTTCATTCTGAATTCAGACAATTGTGGCGCCCTGTTGTCAGTAGCCATTCGCCTGTCCATACATATTGCATAACATCAACAGCTTCTTTCTTTTCGCCACTTTCGAGGAACATCCCATACCATGTAGGGTGCGCTCCTGTTTTTGACCCCAGAGGAATACAAAGAGCCAATGCAATGGAAAGCATCTGAGGCAATGATATTTTCATAACGCTCTTTATAGGCCATCGCTTTCATATGGCTATTCTCCTCAACAGGCCTGTCCCAAGCTGTTTTGGGCACTTCCCAATGACCCGTAACTCCCCATTCGGTAACCAGATAGGCACCATCATAACCACTTTCCGCAATGTATTCGGGCAGGTTCACAATGCTGCCATACAGTTGGAAGCTTAAAAAGTCGAGGGAAGGGCATTGTTCAACCACTGCCCGCACATCATTTTTGCCAGCTCCGGCCAGCATGGTGGTGGTCAGGTGGTTGGTGTCGATTTCCTTTATCATTGTGGAAATATCATTTACAGCATCCCAAACTTTGGGATTGGTGTAGCGCAGGTTCAGTTCATTGCCGATGCCCCAGGCAAGCAGGGCCGGATGGTCTTTGTACTTCAGCACTTCTGCTTTAATGTTTTCCAGTTGCTGTTTAACAGCGGCATCATCATCATAGTCGAAGCCATGACGCTCGCGGGCAACTTCGAGCCCCATCACAACCATCAATCCATTAGCATGGGCTTCGTCCAGCATTTGCTGGCCAGTGATTTGATCATCACCAGTGCGCCATGTCCTGATGGCATTGCCACCGTGCTTAGCTACAGATGACGGATCGCTTCCTTCGAATCCTGCCCCCTTGATATAGAAGGGCTTACCATCCACAAACAACTGGTAACCATACGATTCCTTTGTCAATTTAACTTTCACCGCCTTGGACGAAGGCTCTTCGGGTTGGATACTATTGCATCCCATAAAACCGATCATGGCTGCCAGCATAAGCAATACTTGAATTTGCGTTTTCATTTCATTTTGCATTAATCCGGTAATTCATAATGAATCACCTTTATTCAATCAAAAATATTAATCCCAACATACATTTCCCTTCCTCTATTGGCCTGGCTCGGATATTGCAATCACCTTTGGAGCATTATTTCCAAATCTTCCAGCGATTTGTTCTTCGTTTCGGGCAATACAAGAATGATAATCAGCAGTCCTACAGCCGCAAAAAGGCCATAAAGTAAAAAAGTGAACGAGCTTCCAAGTGTTGCCAGCTCCCACGGAAAAACCAATTGAACCAAAAAACTGATGCCAGAATTGATAAAACCCACAAAGGAAATGGCAATTCCGCGTATGGCATTTGGAAAAATCTCTGAGAACAGAACCCACATGACAGGCCCTAAAGAGATAGCAAAAGAGGCCACAAAACCTACCATGCCAAGCAAAATCAACAGGGCATTCATATTGGTGGCCACAGCCATCAGGTCTGCTTCCACGGTTTTTGCTTCTTCTGCGCCAAAGGCTTGCGCAATGGCTTGTTTGAAAGCTATATCACTATTGAAAGTCTGTCCAATAAGTATTTGCAATTTTACCCGATCAGTATTTTCAGATAAAAGTTCAATGTTTTCATCCGTGATGCTATAAGTGGCCTGATGAAAACCCCATGACAACACAAACATGCTGATTGCAATACCTGATAAACCAAAGACCAACAATACTTTTCGACCAAACCGGTCAATAAAAAGCATGGCGAGTATGGTAAATACCAAATTGGTAAGACCTACAAGTATGGCTTGCGAAAAGGAAGCATCGGCCCCAATGCCTGATTGCTCAAAAATCATGGGGGCATAGAAAAACACAGCATTGATACCTGTAATCTGCTGCAAAATAGCCACGACTACACCTATCAGCAAAACAAGCCGAAGGGCAGGCTTAAACAAGGCGGACAAGGGAATTTTTTTCTTGGGGCTTGCATGCACAAAACTTGCCTTTACAGCTTCTAAATCTTTAATAGCTTGATCTTCTGTACTTACTTTCATAAGAACATCCATGGCTTCCTCATCCCTGCCCTTCATCAGCAGCCAACGCGGACTTCGGGGAACAACAAACAGAAAACCGAAATACAAAACAGCAGGCAATGCTTCAAGACCAAGCATCCAGCGCCATTGATACCTGTCGATTCCAAGGACTTGTGCCCAGGAGCTATCTGATTGGCTCAACCGCAGTATCAGGTAATTGGTAAAAAATGCAACCGATATACCCAGTACAATATTGAGTTGGTTGATTGAAACCAAGCGTCCGCGCAGATGGGGTGGCGCAATTTCAGCAATATACATGGGAGCGATAATGAGGGAAGCACCCACACCAAAACCACCGAGCATACGTGCGAAAACAAGCATGGCAAAACTGGGCGCCAAGGCTGAAGCCAAAGCGGATAAGCCGTAGGCTATTGCTGCCCATCTTAGAATATATCTTCGTCCATAAGCATTGCTCAGCGGCCCTGCAATCATCATACCCAGAGTAGCTGTCAAGGTGAGCGAACTTACCGCCCAGCCCAATTCCAACTTACTCAGATTAAATTCAGGTTCAATAAACCGGACAATGCCGGAAACTACAGAGGCATCAAAACCCATCAGAAAGCCGCCTAATGCTACGATCAATGAAGTTTTTACAGTAAATAGCTGTTGCTTAGTCATATCGGGGATTGATCTTGTGGTGTTAAATCAATTCAATGGCTTTACTTGCGGCTTTTAATATTATGTTTCTTTGCGTCCGCAGAATTAAGGCTAAAATCAGATAAAGAAAGGGTTGAAACCTGGTTTGCATACAGTTAATCGTTTTTTGGCATGAAACAATTCAACAATAAAAGCAAAATAATCTTGCATGCTTATAGGTTTCAACCCAATTATACCTGTTTATCAATAACCATCATTCTGTATTAATGTACCGGCAGATAGGTCAATTTCTGTTTGGGGTATTGGCAAAAAGCCCTTAGTGGAAGTATTGAAGGTGTGATCAAATACTTGCTGATCGTCAACATACTTAGGGCCACGAACACCCACAACAGTGAGCTCCTGACTGGCATATGCCATGCCACGACGCAGCACATCATAATAGCGTATTCCTTCGAGGGACAACTCCAATCTTCTTTCTGTGAAAATATTTTCAGGTGTAGCGGGCACACTTTCCAGTCCAACCCTGGCCCTTACGCGGTCCATATAAGATTGTGCATTGCCACTTCCCAACTCGGCGGCCATAAGCAATACATCCGAAAAGCGGATAACACGATGGTTGCAAGTACGATTTAGCTCGAACTGTCCGTCCGCACTCCAATGTTCAGCATCAGAAGAGTATTTTTTTGAATAATAACCGGTATGCTGGTAACCTTTGTTGAGTGAACCATCCAATTCTTCTTCAAAGAGAATTGTGTGCGCCACCCTGGGATCATTGCCCATGTCGGTAACCAGTTTATGGCTTACTGTTCCAAAACTCCAGCCACGGTCCCAATTATCAGAGCCGGTAACACGCGGACCCTGCATTTGAGCTGCTAAATTGCCTGCACCACCACGAACATAATTCCAATCCCACCAGGCTGGGGTGTCGCCATAGGAGATTTCAAAAACAGATTCGATACCAAATTCACCGGCCAGCTTGAAATTTGTTTCATATTCAGGAAACAAATCGTGTCCGCTATTGGTAATCAAATCTTCAAGTTGATCCAGCACATAAGCTCTGTTTACCACTGTTCCATTGGCTTCCAATTCGGCGTTGTAAACACCATTGTAGAACAAATAGGTACGGGCCAATAAAGCCTGAGCCGCCCATTTGGTTAAACGTCCGGCTTCGGCCACAGTAACTAATTCCGGCAGGTCAGCAATGGCCTCCACGAGGTCCAGCGCAATTTGGTTATAAACCTCAGCCGGTGTGTTTTGCTCCTGATTGTATTCTGATGGTCCTTTAATTGTTTCAGTAATTAAAGGGATGTTTTCAAAATAACGAACTTGTTCAAGGTAAAAGTAAGCCCTCAAAAACTTACTTTCAGCAATCAGCCGTTTTTTGAAATCATCAGAAGCATCTATACCATCAATTACTTCCAGCAACAGGTTGGCCCTGAAAACTCCGATGTAGTTTTTAATCCAAATGGAGTGGGTTATTAAGCTTGTGGTAGGAATGTTGTAGGTATTAAACTCATTCTCGTCCTGCCCGTCATTTGAATCACCACCTCCGGCATAGGAATCATCCGAAAGAATATCTGAAATAGTTACAAAGGGTGCCCAGGCTTTTCCGGGTGAGGATTGATAGGTGAGCACATCGTAAATGGCTACCAGGGCCTGCATGGCGTGATCTTCAGTTTTGTAGAAGGTTGATGTAACTTCCTGGTCTAATGGTTTCAGATCGAGGAAATCTTTTTTACATCCTGATGCAAATACCATCAACAGGATGGCCGTAAGCATATATATATTCGTTTTTTTCATCTTCAAAAAGGTATTTAAAGTTTAAAATGTTATGCTGGTACCTACCCGGAATGTCCGTGCCTGAGGATAAACACCGCGGTCAATACCAATATCGAACGAGCTGCGTGCTCCAATTTCGGGATCAGGTCCGCTATAGTTTGTAAGCGTTAGCAGGTTCTCAGCTGAGATATAGAAACGCCAATTGGTGGCTCCAATCCTGTTCAGGATGGATCGCTGAAGATTGTAACCCAATTGTATGTTTTTCAGTCGGATATAAGATCCATCCTCAATATACAAATCAGATACGCGA
>JAGYLH010000209.1 GCA_018400955.1 Bacteroidales bacterium | reverse complement strand
GCAACCTACTGATACTTGTTTGATCATGCTGTAAACCATTTATCAAATTTCTCACAGCAGGCAACTTTTTTGTTGTTGTTAGCGTTTGTAACAATAAATTCCCACACAAATGTCCTTGAACACCGCCTCCAACCAATACCGAAAAAACCGCAAACAGGAAGAAATTGCCAACTCAGTATCCCATGGATTGGGCATTTTGCTGGCCATTGCCGGACTCGTCGTACTGCTTGTTTACGGCGCCATCTATGGCGATATATGGCATATTGTTGGATATTCCATTTTTGGCAGCAGCATGATTTTGCTCTATACCGCCTCCACGCTATATCATGGAGCAACCAAACCCCGTCGAAAATATTATCTGCATAAATTTGACCATTCCGCTATTTATGTATTGATTGCAGGCTCCTACACACCTGTGTTGCTCACGGTACTGCGCGGCCCAACAGGTTGGGTGTTATTTGGTATTGTCTGGGCGCTGGCCATCACCGGCATGGTTTACAAAATATGGTTTTACACACAAAAATGGCGCAAACTATCGGCTTATCTCTACATCGTCATGGGCTGGCTGATTGTATTTGCCATTTATCCCCTTATTCAGAAAGTACCGGCCACGAGTCTTTGGTTTTTGCTGGCGGGGGGCCTTTCCTACTCCCTGGGGGTGTTTTTCTACATCAAAAAACACATTCGTTTTGGCCATCTGGTATTTCATTTGTTTGTGCTGGGCGGAAGCATCTCGCATTTCTTTGCGTTTTTGTATTTGTTGCCGTTGTGAATCACTGGAATTGAATTATTCTATTGACCAAAACGCTGAACGCCCGAAGCTATAATTTTTACGCTTTTCTTAAAACACGCGAAGTCTCGCCATAGAAGCCTATTTTTGCAGCATGAAAATCCCTTCCAACATCAAAGCCATTGTTTTCGACTGGGGCGATACCATTATGCGCGATTTTGCCTTGCCCGGCCCCATGTCGCAATGGGACAAAGTGGCCTGGGTGGATGGTGCCGAAACAGCCCTTAAAGCCCTGTCGTCCAAATACACCTGCATCATCGCCACCAGTGCCGACCATTCCGACACTGTCGAAATGAAGGCTGCCCTGGCCCGTGTGGGTGCCGACAAATATTTCCACCGCTTCTATTCCCAAAAGGAATTGGGCTACAAAAAGCCGGATGTGCGCTTTTTTCAGGCTGTGCTTAGGCTTTCGGGCTTCAGCCCCAAAGAAAGTCTGATGGTGGGCAATCTGTACGAAAAAGACATCACCGGTGCCAAACAGGCGGGCATGACCACCGTTTTTTTTAATGAATCCGGACAGCAAGGTGATTTTGAAGCCGCTGATTATCAGATTAGCCACATGGCCTTACTCAATGAATTGTTCTGAAACCAATTTTACGATGCGACTAACTCTTGTTTTGACCACCCTGCTTTTTGCCCTTTCCGGAAACCATTATATAGCTGCACAAAGCAGCCCGAAGCCCCCCTACCGGGCGCCTATGGACATCCCGCTCTTTCTCTCGGGCACCTTTGCCGAGCTGCGTTCGGGGCATTTCCATTCGGGGGTCGATTTTCGCACACAAGGAAGCGAAGGCCACAAGGTGTTTGCCATTGAAGACGGCTATATCAGCCGTATTGCTGTTTCACCCACAGGTTTTGGGAAAGCCGTTTATATCAACCACCCCAAAACGGGACATACCTCTGTTTATGCCCATTTGCAGCGTTTTTACGGCGAAGTGGCTACTTACGTAAAAGAGCAGCAATATGCCAGTGAGCGCTTTGCCGTCAACCTCTATCCCGAAACTGGGAAATTCACTGTGAAAAAAGGGGAACTGATTGGCCTTACGGGCAATTCGGGCTCCTCGGGCGGGCCACACCTGCATTTCGAAATCCGCGATGCCGCCACCCAACATCCCTTGAACCCCCTGCATTATGGATTCCAGGTAAAAGACTA
>JAGYLH010000208.1 GCA_018400955.1 Bacteroidales bacterium | reverse complement strand
AAGACAGAGAGTATCAAATTGATACTTGCCAGTATAGAAGCCTCTAAAACCAACTTCCACGAAAACAAGGATTAAGACGACTTTTCTGTCATATTTTTGTATCTTTACGTTTAGTCTCTAAAACCAACTTCCACGAAAACAAGGATTAAGACAACATATCGTCAATGTCCTCGTAATCAGAGTTATCTCTGAAACCAACTTCCACGAAAACAAGGATTAAGACTTTTAGATTAGTTTTGAAACTGTTCGTTGTGAATAACCTCTCAAACCAACTTCCACGAAAACAAGGATTAAGACTCTTCAGTTACCTGAACAAATGCTTTAATCATAAAGCCTCTCAAACTAACTTCCACGAAAACAAGGATTAAGACAACTAAACAACACCATTTATATCCAATACTATACTACTCTCAAACTAACTTCCACGAAAACAAGGATTAAGACTGGATAGAGTATTAAAGCTATGTTAATAATAGCGAACTCTCAAACTAACTTCCACGAAAACAAGGATTAAGACGATGAATTTATTTAAGGTTAATATTGTCGAGAGGGGACTCTCAAACTAACTTCCACGAAAACAAGGATTAAGACTAAGAGATCTTAACGGTAACTCCTCCAGTTACAATCTCTCAAACTAACTTCCACGAAAACAAGGATTAAGACTGTATTGGTATCTGGCACACCATATTTGAAAACAAACTCTCAAACTAACTTCCACGAAAACAAGGATTAAGACTGTAGGCCATGAAAATGAAGGTAAAAATAACGAAGACTCTCAAACCAACTTCCACGAAAACAAGGATTAAGACACCACACAAAGTATTGTGGCAAATATTTTTAAGATCTCTCAAACCAACTTCCACGAAAACAAGGATTAAGACCTTAAGCGTTTGGCCCGTCATTGTGAAACGGTTTCCTCTCAAACCAACTTCCACGAAAACAAGGATTAAGACCTCCAAAAGGCAGCGCAAAAAAGAGAATTTGACCTACTCTCAAACTAACTTCCACGAAAACAAGGATTAAGACGATGCTTTGTTGCTGTTTGGTGTTGTAGATTGTTAATCTCTCAAACTAACTTCCACGAAAACAAGGATTAAGACTAATTTAATCCCTCACTAATTAACTCTAAAATTACCTCTCTCAAACTAACTTCCACGAAAACAAGGATTAAGACCTATGTCCTTTCCACTTTCCTTCAAACCTGAACAACTCTCAAACTAACTTCCACGAAAACAAGGATTAAGACAAACTACTTAAGTACCTTGTTACATTTTCCAAATTACTCTCAAACTAACTTCCACGAAAACAAGGATTAAGACAGTCTCAATTAAGAGTATATAAACTCAAGCTTTTCAGCTCTCAAACTAACTTCCACGAAAACAAGGATTAAGACTTGTAGATTTGGATTTCTTCGCTCATTGTTTGTGTTCCTCTCAAACTAACTTCCACGAAAACAAGGATTAAGACGGCGTTTTCAATCTCCGTTTAACTGTGATTTCGCCCCTCTCAAACTAACTTCCACGAAAACAAGGATTAAGACAAAATCAAGGTCTGCTAGTGTAGCTTTGTAATGTGCTCTCAAACTAACTTCCACGAAAACAAGGATTAAGACCCAATAGTTGTTACCCTCAAGGTAAACTGCAAGGACTCTCAAACTAACTTCCACGAAAACAAGGATTAAGACATTCCATACTTCTTGCCATTCCATTCAACAACAACAAGACTCTCAAACTAACTTCCACGAAAACAAGGATTAAGACTACCCCTCTCTTAATTTAAAGAAATCACTACTTATTACTCTCAAACCAACTTCCACGAAAACAAGGATTAAGACCGTTACTGCTTCTGCGCTAACGATGATATTCGAAGGGCTCTCAAACTAACTTCCACGAAAACAAGGATTAAGACTCTTGTGGGCATCTTGTGATACAGTATTGAATCAATCTATAAAACCAACTTCCACGAAAACAAGGATTAAGA
>JAGYLH010000207.1 GCA_018400955.1 Bacteroidales bacterium | reverse complement strand
TTTAACATTTGATGATTTGCAGTTTATCCTTGTCGAGTGTAGCAGCGGCCTCTCCCACAGCAGTGAAGGTGAACTGCTGCATAAGTTGGCTCAACTTGGGGATGGTGGTGGCATTGCCCAGGCGGTTCATGATGTTGCGGTAAAATGGCAATAGCTTTGTTGTGGGCACATCGGGGTCGAAATCGCGGGGATGGAAATAGGCCATGTTGTAAGAGCTTGATGCATACATCCTTTGAATAAGCTGAAAGGGAAAAAGGCGAAAAAAACCACTGCCGCTATATACCCATTTTGTACCCAAGGTGGTGACACGGTTGAGCGGCATTTCGAGGATTTGGTGGTCCTGACAAGTCCAGATAAATGGGCTGGCAGGGCTTTTGGCATCTCCCAGCAACCTGCCCGACATCATGGAACTGCTGAGGGTGATGCCATGCTTCAATAAAACAGGAATGGCCCAAGCTGTGTTGTGGTCAAAAGAGAAACGCGGGGCCCGGTATTGCTGCACTTTAGCACCAATAAGGTCTTCCAGCAGTGCAAGTCCCCTTACCAGGTCTGCTTCAAAAGCTACAGGCCCCTGATCAGCGGGGAGTTCGTGGTACCAAGAATGGTAGCCGATTTCGTGGCCGGCAGTGGCAATTTTTTTTACCGTTTGGCTGTGGTTTTCAGCCACCCATCCCATAATATAAAAAGTAGCTTTGGTATTATGGCTTTCCAAAAAGTCAAGAATAATATTCAAATCAAAGGCTATGCGGCTTTCGAGGCTATGCCAATTGGCAACAGGAATCTGTGAAGAGGTGTAGCTCATATACCAGTCTTCGATGTCGAAGGAGAGGATGTTCATGTGTTATTTTTTATGGGTGCGAAGATAGGGAATTTGAGATTTGAAGATGGGCGACTTGGGCGACTTGAGCGACTTGAGCGACGGGTTCTTAGTTACACAGGTCGCTTACGTCGCTTCGTTCGCTTACGTCGTTTCGTTCGCTAATCCGTCCATCTCTCGAGCAGAAGAAACCAAAAAAGCTTGGTGTATTCGTTGAAGACATCTTTGGCGCTTTCTCGGTTTGTCCACCAGCGTTGGGCATTGAAGCCGGTATAGGGGCTGGGGGCGCTGATGAGTTCTGTTTGGAGCTCCTGGCGGTGGAAACGGTTCCGGAAGATGATCATGGAACGGCGGGTGTGGGAGGCGGAACTCAACAGGATCAATGATTGCAGCCCGGGGTTCTGCTTCACATAGGACTGCATGACACGGGCTTCATCTTTGGTGCTGCGGGCCTGGGCAGCAAGGAGTATGATGCTGCTGTCGGGCACGTTCAGCTGAAGCAGCAGGTCACGGGTAATCTCTGCTGCATTGGGCAGATAGATCCCCTTGTCTGCAAAATACTCTTTGCCCGGCTCATAATTATGTACAATAAAAACTTTGGGTGCCTGTCCGGAATGAAATACATCGGCAGCATATTGTGCACGGTCGCCTGTTGAACCGGTCAAGACAATCAATGCATCAGCTTGTTTCAGTTTGTCAACTTTCACCAGCCAACTACCTGCGTTGCGCAAGAAAATCAGTAATAAGACGAATAAGGCGAGCAACAGGCCTGCCAGGATTATTTTTTTTGTGTTTCTGTACATGTTCTTAGTCATGTTTGCCATTTTAATTGTACAAAAATAATGTTTAAGCAAACAGAGTTATTGCAATACAGCCAGTAGCATAGAAAAATGATAAGCAGTATTTTTGCTTGAAATTTAATTTCTACGCCTTTTAAGATTTCAACACGCATGTCAGCATTTTTGGTTCAGACCAAAAACACTTACTTTCACCTGTGGCAGAGGGAGGCACGACCGAAGCAAACTCGTCTTCGCCAGGGCGGAATTTGGTTAAAAGCGATCTTTGGAGCTTGGAAGCGTGTTTTTCTTTGTTTTTTTGGAGCGGCAATGCCGAATGCTGTCGGCACCAAAAGCGCTTGCCCCAATGATGGCCTCCCGCTCTCGCAAAATGCTTGAAATCCTG
>JAGYLH010000206.1 GCA_018400955.1 Bacteroidales bacterium | reverse complement strand
ACTCAGTTTGACGAACCTGGCGTATTCATGTCGTTCGAAGAAACCAATGAAGAATTAATCATTAATGTCGCTTCGCTTGGATTTGATCTGAATGATCTGATAAAAAATAAAAAAATTGTTCTTGACCATGTTCATATTGAGCGCAGTGAAATAGAAGAAACCGGAGAATACGATTTAGAAGCATTGTTTATTCGCCTTGGGTATGCAATTGATTCAATTGGGGCAAAGCGTGTTGTTTTGGATACCATCGAATCACTTTTTGCCGGATTGCCAAACCAACTAATCTTACGCGCCGAACTGCGGCGTTTATTTCGCTGGCTTAAAGATAAAGGTGTTACTACAGTTATAACGGGCGAACGCGGCGATAAAACATTAACCAGGCAAGGCCTGGAAGAATATGTTTCGGACTGTGTGATTATGCTCGACCATCGCGTAACCGAACAGACTTCAACGCGTCGTTTGCGGGTTGTAAAGTATCGCGGGTCAATTCACGGCACCAATGAGTATCCATTTCTGATTGATGAAACTGGTTTTTCAGTATTACCAGTTACGTCTTTGGGATTAGAGCATGAAGTATCAAATGAAAAAATCTCAAGTGGCATAAAAGCACTTGATGAAATGCTTGAAGGAAAAGGCTATTACCGGGGAAGTACTGTACTTGTTTCAGGCACGGCCGGAATAGGAAAAACCAGTACAGCGGCTCACTTTGCTGAAGCTGCTTGTAAAAGAGGAGAACGTGTTTTGTATTTCTGCTTCGAAGAGTCTCCAAGTCAGTTAATGCGAAATATGCTTTCAATCGGCATAAAATTAGAACCATGGGTAAAGAAAGGACTGTTAAGGTTTCAGGCAACCCGTCCTACGCTTTATGGTTTGGAAATGCATCTTGCTGTAACTCACAAATTTGTTAACGAATTCAAACCTGATATTGTAATCCTGGATCCGATAAATACTTTTGTTACTGGCGATAAGGAATTTGAGGTGAAAACGCTCTTAATGCGCATTGTCGATTTTCTTAAGGTAAACCAGATTACGGCATTATTTACCAGTCTCACTTCAGCTGATTGCAGAATAGAAAGTTCAGATGCCGGCATATCATCCCTGATAGATACCTGGATATTGCTGCGTGATATAGAGCTAAACGGCGAACGCAACAGAGGTATGTATGTGCTCAAATCGCGCGGGATCGCCAATTCTAACCAGATTCGTGAATTTATATTAACCAACCACGGCGTTGAATTACGTGATGTTTATATTGGATCAAAAGGAGTTTTGACCGGCTCAGCAAGAATAGCACAGGAAGCCCACGAAAATTCAGAAGTTTTGACGCGAAAGCATGAAATAGAGTTTAAAAAGCGTGAAATAGTGCGAAAAAGAAAGGAACTGGAAGCAAAGCTCGAAACTTTACGTGCTGATTTTGGGGCGGAAGAAGCTGAGGCTATCAAAATCATAGAAGAAGAGCAAGAAATAATTAAACAACTCGAACAGGATAAATTGGAAATGGCAGTAAGCAGAAAAGCAAATATTGCAAATAGAACAACAAAAACCGTTTAATAATAATTCAACAGATTAGGCAATGAAATACGCACAAGAAAACCATTCACACAAAAAAAAGTTCAACTTACCTATTCCATGTGCCCAATTTAAAAAAATAAACACCTAAATCAAATGGACGTAAATTCAGACCAAAGAACTAAAGAAAAGCCAAAAAGAGGTTCAAATGACCAGTGGGTTCTTCGATTATATGTTGCAGGACAAACGCCAAAAGCCATAACCGCATTTGCAAATCTGACAAAGATTTGTGAAGAACAATTGAAGGGTGAATACTCGATTGAAGTAATTGACTTATTGGAAAACCCACAATTGGGAGCCGCAGATCAGATTTTTGCCCTGCCAACATTGGTAAGAAAACTGCCGGTACCTGTTCGTAAAATAATCGGCGACCTCTCAAATACAGAACGCGTTCTAATCGGCTTGGATTTAATATCTGCTAGCTGATTTTAAAAAAATATTTAAGCATGCAG
>JAGYLH010000205.1 GCA_018400955.1 Bacteroidales bacterium | reverse complement strand
GTGGAATACCATCACCGATGAAAACGCCAACTTGCTGCAAGAACTAAGTTTTGACCCTTGGGGAACCCGCCGCAACCCTACAACCTGGCGTGCATTCACAGGCGCACCGCCACCACCAATATTCGACAGGGGTTTTACGGGTCATGAACACCTTTATGGCTTCCAACTCATCAATATGAACGGCCGCATGTACGATCCGGTAGTTTCGCGTATGCTCTCGCCCGATAACTTCATACAAGCACCTGATTTTAGCCAGAGTTTTAACAGGTATAGCTATGTGTGGAATAATCCATTGGTTCATACAGATCCCGATGGGGAGATAATCATCCCCATTTTAGTTGGCGCTGCAATTGGTGTTATTACCAATGGAATAAGTAATACTGTAAATCATCAACCTTTTTTTCAAGGTGCAGGAAAAGCTGCCTTAATCGGTGGCATTGGTGGTGCTTTTTCTTTTGGTATAGGTCAAGCAGCCATGGGCATGTCGGGCTTTGGGAAAGTCGCATTTCAGACCCTATCACACGGACATCTAGGTGGAATGATGTCTGGAATGAGCGGAGGCACATATGGGCAAGGCTTTTTATCTGGTACAGCCGGTTCATTAGTTGCTACAGGCGCAGGTTCCTTATTTAGAGATGCTAGCAAGGGGGTTCAAGCAATAGGAACAATTGGTGGCGGAGCTTTGGCTGGAGGTATTGGAGCAGAAATTGCTGGAGGCAATTTCTGGGATGGTGCTCGTAATGGAGCAATAAGTGCAGGGTTAAACCATGCTATTCATACTGGTGTATTTGGTGATGGATTAATGATGTCTGCTATTACCGGTAGAACAAGACATTTATTTGGTCCTGATGCTATCTCACTAGCTGGAACAGTAGACGCTTCAAGTGGTGTTGCTCTTGGTCTTGAAAAAGGGGGGTTAATTGTTCTCAGAGGTAAAGAAGCAGGAATTTATAGTTTAAACGATTTAGGGGCAGGTGTAGGTGGAGTCTCTGTTTCTGCTGGGATGGAAATAGTTAAACTGTATACTTCTGCCGCAACAGTTATGAAAAGCCATTTTTATGGTCCTCGATATGAGGCCAATTTATCTTTTACTGTTGCAGGAGTAAATGTTGGAGGAACTGCTATATATGGTAGGCATTCACAAGGTTTTACAATTGGTTATGGAGTAACACTTGGTGTAGATGCGATACCTTTTAATATTGGATTCAACCTTAATAGAGGTGCAAGTAGTCAATATTTTAATCAATTACCAATAGAACTTAGAAATGCTGTACATTCATGGTAAAAAGTAATACTACAATAAAGATAAAACCACAATACATTCTTTTAATTGCTTTTTTTCTAGTATTGGGATTTGTGTTGACGATTTTTATTTCGAACCATAAGGCTAATAAATTTTATGAAGCCAGTTTTGTTGACCAAATAGATACAACTTTCATTACAGGATATGATAGCTATGGGGCATTGCGAGGAGCTGTGTTTTTTAAAAAGAATAAATTCATCAGTACCTCTGCTATTCTGATTGAGAACAAATCAAGGTATAATAAGTGGAAATCCAATGGGCCAATAATAGATTTTAACTCGGATCTTCATTCATATACTTTAGATGATTTAGCATTGCCTTATACTATATTAAAAAGTGCTAATAGTGATACTCTTTTTGTTGAAAAAGAAGGTTATACCTTAAAGTTTTTAATGATAAGATAAGAAAAGCCTCGGGAAACCGGGGCTTTTTGCTTACATAGCCAGTTTAATTTTACCGTCCAGTAAATCCTTCATCCGCCCTAGCTCGCGCGCGTCCCTCTGTGCTCGCGCGCGTCTCCCCCGCTCGCGCGCGTCTCCCGACGCGTGTGTAAAACAATTTCTTCCGGCTTTTAATAAGTGCCATTCACAAGTGTTGCGTTAAGAATTTAAAATGTCTCATAACACATTATATATAAATACATTACAGCCGTTCTTTGATTTTTTGATTTGAATTCGATGACCTTTGCTTTATAAAGCACAGGGTCATGAATAAAGGTAAG
>JAGYLH010000204.1 GCA_018400955.1 Bacteroidales bacterium | reverse complement strand
ATTTGCGCCCATGGCCCCAGGAACACCTGCCAACTCACCATAAGATTCCAAAACCTCGCTGTGTGCAGGTGCTTGACCTGATGCCAATAATCCTGTGCCAAATGGGCCGGGTTCTACCAAGACAATATCAACACCAAAAGGTGATACTTCATAGCGTAATGCTTGCGAGTAACCTTCTAATGCGTGTTTGGTGGCAGTATAGGTTCCGAAAAATGGTGGTGAAATACGACCTACTAACGATGACGTATTGATAATTAAGCCAGAACCTGCCTTACGCATAGACGGTAAAACCGCTTGCATAACTCTGATTGCACCATAATAGTTGGTTTCCATTTGAAAGTGAGCCTGCGCTACGCTGAAAGCTTCGGTAATACCGAGGTACATAATCCCTGCATTGTTGATCAGGATATCAATGTTACCTGCTTCGGCAAGGATATGATCCATCGCTTCTGTTACTGATGCATCTTTGGTAACGTCCATATCCACTACTTTGATGTGGGCAGAATGTCCTTCTAATTCAGCTTTTGCTGCTGCATTTTTTCCGTCAGGGTTACGCATGGTAGCAAACACCTGATGGCCTTTATCGGCAAAATCTTTTGCAGCTTTCAGACCAAATCCGTTGCTGCTTCCTGTGATGATTACATTCTTCATAGTTGAAATTTATTTAAAATTTATAATTTTTTTATTTTGGATTAAAATCCAAACATACCGTTATTGTGCGCCAAACCTTCGGTAGGAATTTCCTGAATCACATCCCAATGTTCTACGATTTTACCGCCTTTCATTCTGAACAAGTCGTAAAATGCGTGTTTTTTACCACCATTCCATTCACCTTCGCTTATCGTTAGGACGAAGTTGCCTTCACCCAATACCTTATGAATTTTGGTGTATTTAAACATATTGTTTTGAGAAGTGAGATACTCTACTGCTTCCACTAGGCCCGTCAATCCGTCTTTAATTTGAGGGTTGTGCTGATGATACTCTTCGGCACTGATGTATTCGGCAATCTTACCTGGATTTTTGCCCATTAAAACGTCTTCAATAAGGGAAACTGCCAAGGCTTTGTTCGTTTCGGTTTTGTCTAAGTCTTCAACAGTTGTTGGTCCATCGGTTTGTGTTCTTCCGCTGGCAGTTTCTTTCACTAAAACTGTCATTGCATCCCAATGCTCGGCTACTTTTCCATTATCATCTACACGGATAATGTCGAAGGCTACCATCTCATCTGCACCAAAAGGTTTGGCGTTTTTCCAGATGTTGTGCATAAATACAAAGTCACCATCTTGAAACATTCTCACGTTTTCGGCATAAGTTCCGTGTTCTTTTAAAACTGGCAAAAGTTGAATAAACGGTTCCAGTCCGGTGGGAACAAACGGATTGTGCTGAATGTAATCGGCATTTGCAAATTTGCGCATTGTTTCAGCGTCTTGTTTAGCCACAGCTCCTAAGAAAGTGCCTACGATTTCTTTGTTAGTCATTTTTGTACTGTTTTTTGAATTATCCTCGCTTGTTGATTTTGTTTGCGCTATGCTAACGGAAGCGAGAATACCTGTTAACATGAATACGCTGATTACTTTTCTCATTGATTTCGTCATTTGGTAAATAATTATTACTTTTGTTTCGCAAGCAAAATTACAAAATAACTTTCAATATGCAAGCAATAATAAAAATAAATTTCATTTTGCAAGTAAAATTTAACATTGACTTAACAGATGCGACAAGATTTCAGATGTAATTGCCCGTTTACTTCAGCCATAGATGTTATAGGCGACAAGTGGATGTTGGTTATCGTAAAGCAAATGCTCATTGAGGGAAAAGAAACTTTCAAAGACTTTACAGAAAGTGATGAAGCTATTGCTACCAATATCCTTTCCGCCAAACTCAAACTACTAGAGGAAGTAGGAATAATCATAAAAACACAACGGCCAGGCAATAGAAAGACCAACCTCTATCTTTTGACTGATAAGGGATTAGCTTTGACACCTATACTGGTAGAGCTTGCATTATGGAGTGATAATCACCTGAGAGACATCCATCCAA
>JAGYLH010000203.1 GCA_018400955.1 Bacteroidales bacterium | reverse complement strand
AAGTAAAATGGACGATTGGGATCAGGCATGTGGCCAACTGGTCAGGTGGAAAGTAGCCTTTGTTAAGAAAGTTATTCCCCTGATGCAGGCGCATAGTGTGGTTGTGGTTGGGGTCACTGTGTAACCCCATATCTAGTGTTTGTGAGGGGGTGGGACCATTTTCTTGGGGGCAGGGAAATGGTTTGCTTGTCGGTCAGTGTTTTGTGCGGGGCTGACCGACTTCCTCCCGGGCACGCTCTACGATCGCCTGCATGTCGGCGATGCAGCACTCAGGGCAGACGGTTCGGCCGTCTTCGAGTTGCCAATCCTCGCACGGTCGTTTGTTTAGCTCGATCTCGCGGCCGCAGTCTGCGCAGTGCATAAATTGCACACTTTTTTGTACTTTTTCATCGTTCATTGCTGACTCCACGGCCGCAGATCCGGAATCGCATCGACCACGCGATACCGCCCCGGCCAGCGTGCTTTAAGCCCTCCACGGGTCCAGGCCGCAACATCAAACCCCGCGCCTTGCTGCGTGTCGGGGATCAACCGGTCGGTCTGCTCGGCGACCAGGTGCACGGCAAAGGGGTAGTCGGTCCCGTCTTCCCACATCAGCTCGAGCGCATCCCGACCGCCCTGGTCGGTCCAAGGTCCGCGCGAGACGATGACCTCGGTCGCGTTGCGCATCTCGCGCAGGCAGTGCTTCTGGCTGTCGGGGATCAGCAGGCGGGCGCAACCGGCGTTCCAGCTCAGAAAGAACAGCCCGGCGCGCGCGTGCTCGCTGGTCCAGTAGTCGGTCCAGTCGATGGCTTGGCCTTTGTTTTGGATGATGGTCATGGGTTTTCTCCCTTCTCCCGATACGCCCGCAGCGCGCGACGCACGCCCTCGGTCAGGTTATCGTCGCCGATTCGCCGCGCCTTCTCGACCAGGTTCAGCGGCAAAAGAATCGAGATCTGCCGTGTCGCAATCGGGTTGTCCGCGGGCGGCCGGCCCGGGCCGCGTTTGGTTTCGGTCATGTCGCATCCTCAGCGTAGAGCCGTAGCGCCACGTTGATGAGATCGGTCAAATCGTCGATGGCGGCACTCTTGGGCTCGACGTACAGCAACGCCATCCGCGCGCCACTGAGCCGGTCGATCGCCGTATCGTAGTGGCCGGCGCGCCATGTGCCGGCGATGGTGTCTCGGATCAGGCTCTCGGTGTTCATGTGGTGTCCTGCCCAGACGGAGCCGGGCGGTTGGGGTGATTAGGCCAGCTCGCGCGCGGCGTCGGAGTCGAGGAACTCGTTCCATGCGCCGTCGTTGGTCAGCATGTCCTCAAGCCGCGCCATTTCGAGGGTGCCGGCGTCTCCGGTCGCGATCGCATCGGGGGAACATCCCTCCGTGTTGTACTCGACTTCGATCTCGACGCTGATTTCTGCGCCCGGGAAACTTGACTCGGCCGCCGCGCGATACCGCGCGGAAAGGAACTCTGCGTAAGCCTCGGCCGCCTCGTCTTGGTCGCTCCAGCCTTCGCCGAGGTTGCCTGAAAGGATGGTTCCGGTGATGTTGATTGTGGTCATGTCGCCTATCCTCTTGGCCCATTGCGGGGCCGTGGTTGTGATCAATAATCCCGCTTGTGGCTCGGCGTGTTGTCTGCGCGATCCGGGGTCTCGGCGCCTTCTGCAAAGCCGTAGCGGGGGTCGGTCTGCCATGCGTTTTCGGCGTTGATCTTGCGCTCGGCCGCGGCGAGCCGCTCACACTCAGCCTGGAATGCGGCATCCTTGGCGATCAGCGCGGGATGCGACGCAAGCGCTGCGGCGATCAGATCGGCCTCGCCGGGGAGCAGCGCAACGCGCGATCCCATCAGGTGCGTGCCGCCCTTGGCCTTGGCTGCTGCAACCAGCGCAGCCGTTCCGGAGCCTTTCACCTCGGAAAGCGCCTTGATCTTGGTGCCGAAAGGCATCGCCAGCGGAGCGCTGTTCAGTGTCACGGTGATTGCGCCGTCCGTGTCGATCGAGATGGTCAGCGGGCTGCGGTTGATGATGGTCATGGGTTTTCTCCCTTCTCCCGATACGCCCGCAGCGCGCGACGCACGCCCTGGTTCAGGTTATCGTCGCCGATTCGCCGCGCC
>JAGYLH010000202.1 GCA_018400955.1 Bacteroidales bacterium | reverse complement strand
TCTCAATCAGTTTGTTGATATGCATGGGTTGGTATCCAATCCACGCATTACGCAGTCCATGATCTTCAAAATAGTATTTTTCATTGGTTTCAAAGTGTCTTTTTCCTTGCAAATCAATGCGTTGAACCTTAGCAAGGTAAAAGGCATCCAGCGCGTACTGAATGTAATTAGTAAGGATAGCAACCGAAATCTTTTGTCCCTGATAGTAAATATACTTTACAAAAGTCAAGTTAGATGATCATTTATAAAGTATACTTTATAGATATTAGATATTCCAATCTTTTATACAGTATATTTTATTAACTAAAATAGGCACAACACCTATCAGGATTGTGCTTTTTCAACAGCGTATTAAATGCCGTTTAAAAACCCCAAGCTGCTGCAAATCTGTCAGCGTTGAGCCTGTCGAAATGTGATCCGTATCCCGAATAATTAATTGCACACCATAACTTCCCTTATACAAAACACGCGTTCATTGATGGGAATTGATTATTTTTGAAACATGGGTCGAAAGCGTGAAACTAAGAAAAAATTCATCGGATACCGATTGCAAATCGGCACCAGCTGGGTTTGAGTGCGTACTTTTGTGACCAAAGCTATAAAAAAAGTTGCTCCTGATGGGCTGATAGTATCTTGCAAATGATATTGTATAGCTTTCTGACAGCAGAAAAAAACAAGACGTGGGTATGCAGCCCTAAAGCTGGCTGAAAAAAATAGCTTTGAAATTTCAATACGTATATGTAAATATCAATTTGTATTTTTACAAAAAAAACGATGTATTTAGAGAAACTAAAGAAGCAATTCACAGGCCGAAAATTTGGAGAACTAGTGCTACATCATGTCAAAAGTCAAACATACGAGAAAGTAGTAAAAGCCCTTAGTGGAACTTTAAATGAGCTATCAATTGACCAAAGACAAGAAATGATGCTCCTTATTGATAGTGTAAATGCTTATGCCTATGATGAGAATTTCTGGGCTAAAGATTGTGGTGAACAATTCGAATCAATAATCAATTTATTGAGAGACAGATTTAATGTCATTGGTTCAAATCCAACGAACGATGATATATTTAATGGATTCAATATTATCGTATTAAATTTTGCCTATGGTGCTCATCAGCAAAAACAAATGAAAGACTTTATAATAAAATCATCTAGTAGAAGCTTTTTCAGACGTCTTTTTAGCTAGCCTTATAGTTATAACTGAGGCTACAATATGGTGCTTAAGAAGGTTTTAAATGGGAAATATTTAGACTATTCACTCTTTTAAATTAGTATTTTTTCACTTTTTCTGGCATGGCCACCCAATGAATTTCTTCTGTTGGCTTACGTTGTGTTTGTTCACCTGTTGAGTACGCTAAAAACAGATCGTATAGCGAGTCTAAAGGGCGGAATCGTTGTACATTAAACATCATTCGAAATTCCGAAAAGAATTCTAAATGTTAAAAACCCCAACTCGATGCCTGCGACTGCGGCCCGGCGCGCCAAGTCATGTGATTATTTGTGTGGAAAGGCTGATTGCTAAAAAAAAACAGGAATTTTTTCGATTCTAAAAAAAATAGTACTTTCGTGAACTGATAATAACAATTTTTAGGATGTCTGGTTCACAAAATGAAAAGACAGATATTGTCTTTCGCTTATACCTTGATCCGCGGACAGTTTTCCGTCTGACTGATATCGCCATGATTGTCGGCGAAAGCAACCTTCGTTGGCTGAGCCGCAAAATGAATTACTATGTGCGCACCGGTAAGCTCAACAACCCCCGGAAAGGAATCTATACAAAAACAGGATACAAAGCAGAAGAATTGGGTTGCAGCCTTTATGCCCCTTCCTATATTTCGTTGGAATATGTGTTGCAACGATCAGGGGTAATTTTTCAGTACAGCAGCCAAATCACCCTTGTAAGTTACCTCAGCCGCGAGCTAACCATTGAAAACCAACAGTTCAGGTACCGAAAAATCAAAGGGGAAATCGTTGCCAACACAGCCGGCATTCAACAACTTCCCAATCACATCAATATGGCTACCCCTGAACGGGCATTTCTGGATATGCTGTACCTCTCCCCCGATTTTTATTTTGACAACCTGACC
>JAGYLH010000201.1 GCA_018400955.1 Bacteroidales bacterium | reverse complement strand
TTGCGAAACCGAAAACCACACCCCGCGAAATGGCCGGGCTATTGGCGTCAGGCCGGCGAGGCACTGGCATGACCCTCCTCGGCACCGCTTCCATCCTCGCCGACGTGCCGCAGCCCGTGCGCACGCGCATCACCGCGCGCCTGGCCGCCCTGCTCGACCCGCTCGCGCACGTCACCGTCGGCCCGGACCGCGGGGCCTTCGAGGAGCGCGCGACGATCTACATCACCCCGGGCACCGAGTCGGTCGAGCGCCGCTACGGCTGCGACACCCGCGCCGCGCAGTACACCATCAGCGCGGCCGTCTATGCCCCGGACTACCTGCCGCCGCCCTACGAGATTGCGGACCGGCTGTCCGCGCAGGTCGCCCAAGTGCTCGCCACCCCCGACCCGACCCCCGCTACCATCTCTCAGCCACCGACTGACGACCCAAACCGGAGCCCCGTCCATGTCCCATCAGCTGATCATCGACTACGACGACGACCTGTTGGCCAACGTCGCGCTGTCACCGGACGAGTTTGCCGAGGAGGCGCGCCTCCTGCTTGCAGCCAAGCTCTACGAGCAGGGCAAATTGTCGTCCGGGCAGGCCGCGAAGCTGTGCGGCAAGGGCCGTGTGGAGTTCTTGTATGCGCTCGCGCGGGTGGGTGTTCCGATGAGCAATCTGCGGCCGGACGATGCCGAGCTGGAGATCGACTTTGCCCTCCATGGATAAGCGTATCGTCATCAATACGGGGCCGCTGATCGCGCTGATGCGCATGAAGGCCCTGGAGATCCCGGGCAAGTTGGACCTCACCTTCATTACGCCGGAGGAGGTCCGTCGTGAACTCGATGATGGGGCGAGCGCGGGCTATCCCCCCGTCCACCCGGTCTGGCTTTCCTACCAGCGATTGCAGTCGCCGCTGCCTACTCTGGTGACCTCGGTGCTGGATGCAGGTGAGGCGGCAGTCATTCAGCTCGCGATCGACGAAGGTATCGCACAGGTCTGCATCGATGAATTGAAGGGGCGGCGCATGGCCCGTGCGGTCGGTCTGAGCGTGACTGGAGCCCTTGGGCTCTTGGGCAAAGCGAAACAGGAAGGGATTATTTCAGAGGTGAGGCCGTATCTCGACCGCGCCATTCAGACGGGTATCCGCTATCACCCGGACCTGGTGCATCGCTTCCTCGATGCCTTGGGCGAGTAATCCTTTCCCGAATCTCGAATTCGGATCTGGCCAACGTCGGCACAAAGTAGACGATCAATTCTCATGCTCCAATACCTGCAATTTCAGGACGTCGGCCCCGCTCCGCACATGGAGATCGCGTTCCATGAGCGTATGAATTTCCTGGTTGGCGATAACGGGTTGGGGAAGACCTTCCTGCTGGACGCGGCCTGGTGGGCCTTGACCCGGACCTGGGCACGACAAAAGCTCCTGCCGCATCGTCCCCCGACCACTCCGCAGATCACCTACCGATACACGAAAAAAAGCGGGAGGCACGAGTACACGAGCAAGTTCGATCGAGAATCCGAACACTGGCCTCTGGCCCAGGGACGCCCGCCAATCCCGGGATTGGTGCTCTATGCCCAAGTCGATGGAGGCTTTTCGGTGTGGGATCCGGCGCGTAATGACTGGAAGGGTGAGAACCCTGAGCGGCAGCCCGCATATCTGTTCTCGCCGCAATCGGTTTGGGATGGATTGCCGCTTAACGAGCCGGTCAAGTACTGCAATGGCCTGATCGCGGATTGGGCGAGCTGGCAGCTCGAAAACGGTCAGGCATTTGAGCAACTGGAGAGCGTTCTGCGCGCGCTCTCGCCTTCCGACGAGGAGCCGCTGGAGTCCGGCGCCCTGGTGAAGGTCTCTCTGAGCGATGCGCGCAAACACCCCACCATCAAGATGCCCTATGGCTTGCAGGTTCCATTGATCCATGCCTCCGCGGGAATACGCCGGATCGTCTCCCTCGGCTATCTGCTGGTGTGGGCCTGGCAGGAGCACCTCGCCTCGGCCGAGCTTCAGGGGGTTGCGCCGGCGCGGGAGATCGTCTTCTTGATCGACGAAGTGGAGGCCCATCTGCATCCCCAGTGGCAGCGTCGCATCGTGCCTGCCCTTCTGGATGTGAT
>JAGYLH010000200.1 GCA_018400955.1 Bacteroidales bacterium | reverse complement strand
GCCTTTCAATTTCCGAAGGTCATCTTCAAGGGTTTCGTCAAGCAGGCTCAATACCCACTCTACACGCTCCTTGTATTCGCGTGTGAGCTTGTTTGCAGCTCCTTTTGGCCTGCCGCTATTTCCCGATTTAAATTTGGTGTCCTTCATTTTTTCCGTATTTGACCGTATTTTACGGCTTCCTATATATCATTTTCTCAATCGTACTTACGCTGATATCATACCTCACACTCAGCTCATACTTGATATCGGTATAGGTCCGGCCTGTCCTGGCCATAATAAAATACAGCTTCCTCACGAGCCATTTTCTGGCATGGACCGGATGTAACAACCCAAGTTCCATCAATTCTTCAGCCTCAACACCTGTTAACTCCCTGATTTCCTTCGCTATTATTTGATTATTTATTTCCATTTCATTGGTTTTTATCTTTTTTACAAATCTACGAAGCAATGCTCCAAAAAGCTCTTAGAAATCAAACTTTTTGCCACTTTTTACTAACATAATATATTGAATATGAACTGGTTTAGAACACAAACAGATTCATAGATACAAGGCAATACAAGGCATTTAAATGCAGTAAAAACAGTTTCTGTAGTTTTATTACGAAATTCTATCCTAAACACATCAAAAGGAGCAGGTAAAGCTTTGCCCCTTTTAGCTAATTTGAAATAACCTTGTCGTACTTGCCGAAGATTTTATGCATATCCTTCCTGATCAGTTCATCAGCAACACGCGCATACCTCTTGGTCATATTGATGCTTGAGTGCCCTAGCATCTTTGATACAACTTCCATCGAAACCTGATTGCCAAGCGTTACAGTAGTGGCAAAGGTATGACGCGCCGTATGCGTGCTGAGGTGTTTTTCAATGCCTGCAAACTTTGCGATTTCTTTAAGGTAGGAGTTCATCTTCTGGTTGGAAATCACAGGCAATAACCGGTTATTTTTAACACAAGAAGGATGGCTCTTATAATTGTCAAGTATTTTCTTGGCAGGCTCAAGCAATGGTACAGTGCTCCAGTTCTTGGTCTTTGTACGCCTTTTCTTTATCCACTGACTACCATCATTGTCAACAATATCTTCGCTTGATAGTGTTTTGGCATCCACAAAGGCTAAGCCTGTAAAGCAACAAAATAGGTAAACATCCTTTACCTGTTGCATGCGGTTATTGGGCAGCTGAATTTTCATCAACAGTTTTAATTCCCTCTCATCCAGATAGGCAAGGTCAACTTCATCAAACTTGTATCGGATATTTGCAAAAGGATCAACTTTGAGCCAGCCGTTTGCAAGCGCAATTCGCACGATCTTTTTGAAATTAGAAACATATTTGATACTGGTATTATGGCTACACCCCCTAACAGTTTTAAGATAATGCTCAAGATCCCTCACAAACATAGCATTAACCTCCGCAATCTCAACATCATTCTTTTTGTACCTATGTTTGATAAAACGCCCCACGTGATTGTAGCAGTGCTTGTACTTATCAACTGTTCGTGGAGAATAGTCAATATTCATTAGCTGGGCACATTTCTCATTATGGTCTTTAAACAATCCAAGCAAGGTTGGTATGGATTCATCAATCCCGAGATGCCCATTCTTCAGAGAATTGGCAGATATAAGTTTGCCGTAATCCTCCAATTCATGCTTTTTCAATGCAAGGTTTGTTTTAAGCGCTTCAAGGCGTTGATTGATTTCCTTGTTTTGCTTTGAAGTGTTTTTGGCCATCCCGCGAATTGGATCCCATTGCTCTTCTTCAATAGACAATTGGGCTGAAAATTCTGCCCTTTGTTTGTTCACTGTGATGCGAACATAAATTGGCAATCTGCCGTCTTTTTTGATTTTTGTGCGTTTCACGTAAAAAAGCACCTTAAATGTTGCACGTCTCATAGTCCACCTGATTTTGTTAAACAATATACTTACAATTCAGCTATGGGGAACATGCAATCTACTGCATTTCAACGCATAAAGAAAAACTTTCAATCCCTTATCCAGCGCATTTAAGTCCACCGAATAGGACACCGCTTTGCTGCTTTTTCCTGCAGTTTCTTGCCTCGGCAACGAAAAAACCACCAAAAAAATCATTGATTTTCAGTGGTTTTCTCTGATTATCAGGTACTTA
>JAGYLH010000020.1 GCA_018400955.1 Bacteroidales bacterium | reverse complement strand
GTCAAAACTCTGGAAATAATTAATCTGTGCGTTGTTGCTAAGAAACAACATGAACAGAATGCCCGATAAAAAGAAATGTTTTTTCATGACGGTTGTTTTTGGCTTTACTTTTCTGAACAGTATTCAGTGGTAATTTTACCTACTAAATAACAACCAAAAAATGGCCATATCAAGCACCAATTCGTAAACAGGCGTTTTGGGTTCGTAATTATCCTAAATAAGTTAAAAACTGGCTCTGTGCTAAATGACAACAAGCTGTCTGTATAGGATAGCTTAGCATTATTTTTTACTGTAGAAAAGCAAAAAGACTTGCCGAATTAGATATGATATACAAACTGTTAAGCTTTCAAAAAAGCCAGCAGCTCATTTTTTCGCTGCTTCGATACAGGCAGCTCGCGCCCATCCGACATCACGGCCTGCCCACCTTCGCCTTTAAGGTATCTGACCACCTCGCGCAGGTTGATCAGGTAGGAATTATGAATACGGCAAAAGTACTTGTTGTGAAGGCGTTCTTCAATATATTTCAAGGATTTGGAAACCACCAGGGGCCCTGCCTTGATGCGGTGTACAGTTGCATAATTGCCATCGCCTTCAAGGTAAATAATATCCTGCTCGTTTACGATTTCATAACCGTTTAAGGTAGGTAAGGCTATGCGCGGAAAAGCCGTATCCCCATGCCGCAGGTTTTCGAGCAGCATCTGCATTTGTTCGGTTTTGTTGAACATTAGCTGTGCATTGTTTTTTGCCTGCAATCGCCTGGCAACCGTTTCAACTGCCTGCACAAGCTCTTGCTTGTCAACGGGTTTGAGTAGATAATCAGATGCACTCACCTTAAAGGCCTGAATGGCATAATTGTCGTAAGCCGTAGTAAAAATAATCTCAAAATCAATGCTTGAAAGCTTGCTCAGCATATCAAAGCCATTCATTTTCGGCATGGATATGTCAAGAAAAATGAGGTCAGGTTTATGCTTTTTGATGGATTCCAATCCGCATTGACCGTTCAGGCAGCTTTCGATAACGCTAACCTGGGGGCATGCTTTTTCAAGCAGGATGGAAAGGGATTCAATGCAATGCTTTTCGTCGTCAATAATCAGGGCGCGCATGGTTTGGTTTTTTATGTTAGGTTGTTAATAATGGGCAATTTGATGGTTACACGTGTGCCTGCCGCCTGTTGCCTGGTATCGTAAAGGTCAATAATATTGATTTCGGCCTTGCTTTTATACATTTGGTTGATGGTTTCGATGCGGTCGGCAGTAATCTTCATGCCCAGCGATTTTCCCTTGAGCTCGTAAGCACTTTTGTATTCGGCTGCCTTTTCGCGGCCAATACCATCATCCTGTATGGCAAACAAAATTTCACCGTCTTGCTTGTGTGCCGAAATGCTGATACTGCCGTGGCTATCCTTGTACATAAGGCCATGCCAAACAGCGTTTTCAACATAGGGTTGAAGCAGCAATGGTGGCACAAACACCCGGTTGGTATCCAGGTATTGGTCAATAATGATCGAAAAAGTAAACTTATTGTTGAACCTTATCTGTTCAAGCTCAAGATAGATGCGCAAGGCATCGAGCTCATCTTCAAGCGAAACCAGTTTGTTCTTGGAGTTGTTGAGTACCGCCCTGATCAGCCGCGAAAATTTGGTAAGGTATTCTGATGCCACATCTGTTTCATTTTTCAGGATAAAGGTATTGATCGAGTTGAGTGAGTTGAAGATAAAGTGAGGGTTCATCTGCGCCCGCAGCGATTTCATCTCGGCTTCGGCCAGGCGTTTTGCAAAATCAGCCCGCAGCTTTTCCTTGCGGCGTATTTGTATGGTGCGGATACGAATAATCAATACAACAAGCAATACCACCACCACCAGGCTTAAAGCCTTAAACCATAGGGTCTGGTAAAAATGTGGCCTGATAGTAAACTCGAAAATTGCATTTTCGCCAAACCAGACGCCGCGATGGATGGCCCGCAATTCAAACCGGTAATCGCCGGGGGGGAGGTTGGTGTAATTGGCAACTCCCTGACGGGTCAGATTATTGGGTTCGTTATCGTAGCCATGCAGCTGGTATTGATATAATATGCGGTCAGTGTCCTGAAAGCAGAGGGCTGAAAACGTAAACTTGACATTGTTTTCAAAAGCGCCGAGTAAAAGATGCCTGATATCATGCAACTGACCAACAATGCGCACATCGGCACCGTTAATCTCAATTTGCTCAATCAATAAGTTGATAATACCACCTTGAAGTGCCATTTCATCTGCGTGCTTTGTTTCAAAACCGCCGGGTGTGTTCAAAAAAATATTGTCCTCCTCATCAATATAGATATTGTCGTAAATGCTTTTATTGGTATGCAGGGCATTGCGCGTATCAAACGAATTAAATTGTTCGGTGTAGGGATTGAAAAAAAGCAATCCTTCATTTACAATCCAGAAATTCCCTTTTGAGTCAACAGCAATCTTCGAAATATTGGGGTCGTTCAGGCCATGCGCGGTATGAAATAGTTTGTAATCAACCCCTTGCTCATTTTCAGTTATGCGCAAAAGCCCTTTGCCGTGCAGTCCGATCCAGATGCGGCCCAAGCGGTCGGTAGCAAAACCACCTACACCTTGATCCTTGCTGATGCCTAATTCTCCAAGGCCTTGATGAAATGTATCCAAAAAAGCCCCATGCCCGATATCATACACAGCAAAACCCCTTCGGGAGGCTATCCACAGCCTGTTTTTTTGATCAGCCATTACCTCAAAAAAAAGATCGCCTGCCATCAAGCCATTGGGATTATCCTTATCGTAAGTAAAAACTGAAAATGTACTCCGGTCGGCATCAATCCTTACAAAACCATGTAAGGGTGCGTTGATCCACAAGTTGTGGTTGTTGTCTTCGACAATATCGTTTAAGGGGATCGTATTTCCTTCAAATTGTATAGGTTGGTTATGTTTGTCGCGAAAAACTTTGAGCGTCTGGGTCTTTTTGTCAATGTAGAGCAAACCGTTTCTTGAGGTTGAAACCCAGATGGTGCCTCTCTTGTCTTTAAATATGCCATTAACACTTGTATTGGGCCTTACCTCAGTTTCGCCTGCGGGTATGTGCGACCACAAACCGGTTTCCTTGTCTTGAACAAGCAGGTTTAGCCTGTGGTTTACACCCACATATAGTTTGTTTTCGTCGGAGAAGAAACTCCATGCTGTGCCGGCACCGAAAGGCAATTGAACGCGGTTGAACGAACGGTAATTTTTGTCAAGCAGGTTCAAGCCTTCCTTGCCCCCAATCCATACATCGCCTTTGCGGTCGATGAGCAGGTTGCAATGAAGTATGTTCGAAAGAATGGAGCGCGGGTTTGCATCTGATTGAAGGTGCATACGGAAGCTTTCACTTTTTTTGTCGAATATAAGCAAGCCGCGGTCGGCTGTTGTAATCCACAATTCATCCTCACCTTTGCCCTCAATATACAAGGCACCCTGGAAATAATCGCCCGGAAAATGATAGACAGTCCACTTCATGGTATTGATATTGAGCTTTCTGAGTCCTGTTCCCCACTCCCCGTTCCACAACAACGAATCGCCTTCAAGGTATAATGACTGCGTCATAAACCGTCGGTTTTTCGGCCAGTCGGCAGTCAGCTCAGCATGCAATTCCTGCTTTTTCTTATCAACCAAAAACAGCCCTCCCTGCGAACTGACAAACAAGAGGTTTTCATCCGCCGGATGCGGCAAAATCCTGTAAAACCAACTCCTCCAGTTATCCTGCATCTCGCTTCCAGGCGGGCTTTGGAGCATCCCATAAAAGACTCCATTTCCGCGATCGAATTGAAAAAGCCCATTTGTTGTGGCAATCCAGATGTCTGCGTTTTTATCTTCATAAAAATGATTGACCTCAACCCCCGGAAATGAAAAATGTGCCTTGGGGTAGGGGGAGTAATTGGTGAAAGTGGCTTTTGCAGGGTTAAAGACAGAAAACCCGTTTTTGGTACCCACCCATATCAACGAATCCCTGCTTTGAAAAATGGTGAAAACCATATTGTCGGCAATTGAAGCCGGATTATCAGGATTGTGCTGAAAAACAACCATGCGCTGCCCGTCGAAACGCACCAGCCCGTTGTCGGTTCCAATCCAGATATAACCCTGATTGTCCTGCATCACATATTTAACCACATCCGATGGCAGGCCGTTAGCCTTGGTAAAATGCCTGAAATAGATATCCTGATCAATTTGCACTTCGCTTGCTACAAAAGTAATCTGTCCATTTAGGTAAATGGTCATTAACAACCCGATAAAAACAAAAACAGATCGCATATTGTTGCCTTTTCAATCAAGCACAAATATAAACAGGATGCAACAGCAATGAAAGCTTTAATTAATGATTGTCCGTTTTGAATATGTAATTGGGGGAAAAACAAATGTAAGTTGTCGTTTTTGGGAATGGAAATCCGTATGCCTCATGGGGCTTAATATCTGATTAACCACTTTTTTTAACCAATCAAAAAGGGAACCAGGAAATAGTTTCCGGTATTTCCCAAAAATCAGGCGTTCCTCACCATCTCCCCGCAAATAAATTCGGACGCTTTTCCATCGCCAAATATTTCAGGGAATTGCTGCGGCGGAGCGCTTGTGAATTGTTCCCAAGCCTGCACGATGCGTGCCTTATCAGCATCGGCAATAATGGCAGCTCCGGCATCAACAATTTCTTTCCATTCGGTTTCGGGGCGCAGGATGATGCATGGTTTTTTAAAGAAATAGGCCTCTTTTTGCACCCCGCCCGAATCGGTGATAATCATGGCTGCTTGCTGCTCCAGCCTGATCATGTCGAGAAAGGAAACGGGCTCGATGATTTTAATTCGCTCCGACCTGGATAATTTGGTGAATGTGTTTGCGGATAAGTTATTTTTCAGCATCTTGGCAGTGCGCGGATGCAGGGGCAAAACCAAATCCATGCCGCCACCTTCCACTATCTGCAACAGGGCTTCAAATATGGCACCAAGGCGTTTGGGCTCGTCTGTGTTGTTGTTGCGGTGGATGGTGCTCAAGATGTATTTATTGGGTGTGAGCTGGTTTTTCTCCAATACCTTGGAATTACCAGCGGCCATATCCGAAAAATAAAGGCTGTTGTCGTACATCACATCGCCGCAATGGTAAATAGCCGGATTGTCGCTGCTGAAAGGGGCTGTGTTTGCAGGATTAAAGCCTTCGCGGACCAGGTTTTCATGGCCTGTTTTTGTAGGCGAAAACAGCAGGGTTGAGCAGTGATCGCATAAGATGCGGTTTATTTCTTCGGGCATCGATTTGTTGAAGGAGCGCAAGCCTGCCTCAATATGCACGATGGGAATGTGAATTTTTGAAGCGGCGACGGCACCTGCCAGGGTGGAATTGGTGTCGCCGTACAATACGATGTAATCGGGTTTTTCTTTTTCCAGTATGTCCTCAATTCCCTCAATCATACGCGCTGTTTGTCGGCCATGTGCCCCCGAACCAACCTGCAGGTTGTAATCGGGCTGGGGAATGCCCAGTTCGCTAAAGAATACTTCTGACATATTTTCATCATAGTGCTGGCCCGTATGCACGATCAATTCATTTATTTGATCTGAAAAGTGGGTTCGGATGGCACGGCTCAATGCTGCTGCTTTGATAATTTGCGGCCTGGCACCGATAATGGTTACAATCTTTATTGACATGGGTTGGATTTATTCGCCTGTTGGTTTGAAATTGATTAGATAAGCCCTTCATCGGCAAAACTATAGTAAGTTTCGTGTCCGATGATTATGTGGTCATGCACTTTGATATCAAGCGTTTTGCCTGCTTCAATCATTTGCCTGGTCAGTTTGATGTCGGCACTGCTGGGTTTCATCTGCCCCGAAGGGTGGTTGTGGCACAGGATCAGATGGCATGCATTGCCTTCAAGGGCTATTTTGAAGATTTTCTTGGGATCGGCTACCGTTCCGGTAACTCCTCCGTCACTGACATTTGCCACACGGATCACATTATTTGCCTGATCGAGCAGCATCACCCAGAACTGCTCATAATGCAGGTCGGTGAGGTGGGGGTAAAAATGTTCGAATGCATCGCGGCTTGAGGCGATTTTTGGTTTTTCAAGTACCTCGGCATAGCGCCTGCGTTTGCCCAATTCAAGGGCAGCTACAATGCTGATGGCTTTGGCATGGCCAATCCCCTTGAAGCGCATCAGGTCGTTTACACTTTGGCGCGATAATTCAATCAGGTTGTCACTGCTGCTGTTCAGTATCTTACGTGATAGTTCCACAGCCGAATCTTCTGTATTGCCGCTACCAATTAAAATGGCAATAAGTTCGGCATCGCTCAGGCTGCTTTTTCCTTTCAGCATGAGTTTCTCCCGGGGCTTGTCGTCCTCGGCCCACAGGCGGATGGGTATTTTTTTGTTGTACTCAGTCATGTAGTGGAATGTTTTTGCGAAAATAGCAAAAAGCTGCTTGCTGCTGCATGCAAAAGATAAACAGGTTTGTTGTCAGGTCATTTTTTTTTATGGCAAACAAAAAGCCTCTCCCGCGATGCAGAAGAGGCCCTGATATTTTGAATTAAAAGAATGCCTAAGCCAGTTTGGTTGCAAAAATTGCTGTTTTCGACTTAAGGTTACCGGCTTTGTTTTTGTGAATAATGCCACGTTTGGCAAGCTTGTCGATCATGGCATGCAACTTTGGCATCTCTTTCGTTGCAGATTCTTTTTCGGTAAGCGACCTGAATTTCTTCAAAACTGTGCGCATGCTTTTGGCGTAATAGCGGTTGTGCAAACGTTTTGCATTGGTTTGGCGAATTCTTTTGATGGATGATTTGTGGTTTGCCATATTTTTTGTCTTAGGGTTATCCGATTATCATTTTGGGCTGCAAAAGTAAGCATATTTTCTAAAATACAAAACCTTAAACTATAATTTTTTCCATTCAGAATTGTCCATCATAGTCAACTGCTTACCCAAAGCATTTTATTATTTGAAGAATTTCTCTTATATTTACAGCAAAATTACATCTTTTATGGGAAAAGTTTCACGGAATCATATGGCGGTTAACCTGAATCTGAATGTCAGGGGCTTGGAGCAATCAAGCACTTTAGCCATTAACGAACGGAGTCATCAACTGATTTTGGAAGGCCGGACCATTCACAAATTTGGGTTGGGTCAGTCGCCTTTTCCGGTGCCTGAACCTGTGGTTGAGGCTTTGCGCCACAATGCCCACCAAAAGGATTATCTGCCGGTGAAAGGGCTCATGGCGCTTCGTGAGGCCATAACAGGCTTCAACTACAGGCATCAGCGCATACAATCCACACCCGATGACATTTTAATTGGACCGGGATCAAAAGAACTTATCTTTATTTTGCAACTGGTGTATTATGGCGACCTGATTATCCCAACACCATCCTGGGTTTCTTATTTTCCGCAAGCCAGGATTATTGGCAGGCATGTGCATTGGGTGCCAACAAGTGCGCAGGATGGCTACAGGCTCACCCCTGAAAAGCTGGATATGATTTGCCGCACCGACCCCAACAGGCCACGTGTGGTTATCCTGAATTACCCTTCAAACCCAACAGGCTGCACCTATCCCACAGATAAACTGAAACAATTGGCCGCCGTTGCACGCAAATATGGCGTGGTGTTGGTGTCCGACGAAATTTATGGCATGATTCACCACCAGGGGCAACATGTTTCCATTGCAAGGTTTTATCCCGAGGGCACCATCATCAGCAGTGGATTGAGCAAATGGTGCGGGGCAGGGGGCTGGCGCCTGGGTACTTTTACTTTTCCAAAGGAATTGCGTTGGCTGCACAATGCCATGGCCATAGTTGCAAGCGAAACTTACACTTCCACTTCGGCACCTATTCAGCATGCCGCCATCACAGCTTTCGAAGGCAGTGCCTTTATTGATGACTACCTGGACAAATCGAGAAGGGTGTTGCGTTACCTGGCCAAAATTATCAGGCAAAAGCTTACAGCTGCACATATCGATGTGCCTGCCCCCAATGGAGGGTTTTATTTGTTTCCCAACTTTGACCATTACAGGGAGAAATTGGCGCAAAAAGGCATCTTAACCTCTGTTGAGTTATGCGAACATCTGCTCGAAGATACGGGTGTGGCCCTGTTGCCCGGCATTGATTTTGGTCACCAGCCCGAGGAGTTGCTTGCACGCATGGCCTATGTTGATTTTAATGGACAGGCTGTGCTCGAAACGGTAAAAAACGACTATGCGGATAAAAAGTTAACCGAAGATTTTATTCGAATAAGTTGTCCCTCTATTTGGGAAGGAACCAACAAACTGGTTTCGTGGTTCGAAGCTTTATAGGTTTTCATCCTGACACTGCGGCTGCCTGATTATAGTTTAATAAACATGCAACAGCTTTTTTGTGTCAAAAAAAGGCTCCTCAAACCAGGCACTTAAGGGATAGGTTTTTACAGTTTTGTGTTTTGGGGTCAATTTGATTTCGGCCTCTAAATCGCCTCCTTTCAGGTAAATAATGCCATTGGCCTTGTTGCATTTGCTATTGCCGTCAATTTTGCCTTCTGTCCATCGCACAAAATCAGGCAAGGCTGTTACGGCCCGGCTGATGATAAAGTCGAAGCGGCCTTCAACCTGCTCAATGCGCTGCTGAACTGCTTTTACATTGTTGAGCTCCAGCGATTCCGCGATGCTTTCTACCACTTTTATCTTTTTGCCAATGCTGTCAACCAGCAAAAAACTGGCTTCAGGAAACAAAATAGCCAAAGGGATACCCGGAAAACCACCTCCGGTGCCAGCATCCATTATTTTGATTCCAAAAGTAGGCCTCATGAATTTGGCAATGGCCATGCTGTGCAATACATGACGCTCATAAAAATGATCCATATCCTTCCGCGAAATCAGGTTGATTTTGCTGTTCCAATCTTCAAACAAGGGCAGAAGAGCTTCAAATTGCTCCTTTTGCTTGTTGCTGAGGTGGTTAAAGTATTTTAAAATTAAGTCCATGGGCAGTGTATTGGTGGGTAAATGTACGAAAGCTTTGCCCAATTGAAAAAATTATAAAACGCGGAAAAGCACATTTTGATAATGTATTCCGATTTTTAGATAACATAACCATTAAAGCAGAGAATTCTTTCTGTAATCGCAATAGCAGTGATAACAATGCGTTGTGAATAAGTTGCGATGCGATTGGTCTGCAATCAATGTCGAAAGTGTAATTTTGTACAATTAATTTCATCTTTTTAGAATTAGGCATGCGGTACCTGCTGAATATTAACTTGTTTCTGTTTTTTTTTGTGACAGGCTTTTCGGCAATTGCACAGGACCGCATGAGCAACGAAGCCTATATAGAGCGGTTTAAGGATATTTCCATGCAAAAAATGCGGGAGTATAAAATTCCGGCTTCCATAACGCTGGCACAGGGCATCCTCGAATCGGGGAGTGGTAACAGCAACCTGGCAAAAAATGCAAACAACCACTTTGGCATCAAATGCCACGGCTGGAAAGGCCGCACATTTTACATGGATGATGATGAAAAGAACGAATGCTTCAGGGCTTACAGAAAACCGGAAGAATCTTATCATGACCACTCCCTTTTCCTTACTTCGAGGCCGCGCTACAGCTCACTTTTTCAGTTGGACATTATGGATTACAAAGCCTGGTCGCATGGATTGAGCAAAGCCGGCTATGCCACCAACCCGCGCTATCCCGAATTGCTGATCAGGATTATTGAGCGGAACGAGCTTTACCTGTATGACCAGTTGGCCATGGGCAAAAAACAAATTGCGAAAGCAAAATCTACGGTTGAGGAAACGCATGTGTTTGTTCCGCCAAGCCCGGAAACATTTGAAATTGTTGAAAATACGGACAAAGGCCGCGCTATTTATACAAACAACGACCGCAAACTGATTTTTGCCAAACAAGGCGATAATTTTGCTTCCCTGGCTGAAGAGTTTTCAATCTTTTCATGGCAAATTGTGAAATACAATGAATTGGATAAATCGGATGAGCTTGTTGAGGGTCAAATGCTTTATTTGCAGAAAAAACGCAGGCGTTCGCTTACGCATGAGAAGCACACAGTCAATGTTGGGGAAACAATGTATGGAATTTCCCAACTATATGGCATCAGGCTTAAGTTGTTGCAGCGAAAGAACAACCTGCCTGACGGCGTTCAGCCCATTGCTGGTACCAAAGTAAAATTAAAGTGATTCCTGTTGATGCTACTAAGCTATAGCTGTTTGTTGATCGTGTTGCTAAATGTGCTTTTGGACTTTACCCCTGTAATTTTTTGCACAGGCTCTCCATCCTTAAAAACAATGAGTGTGGGTATGGAACGAATGCCATAGCTTGCCGCTGTCTTTTTGTTTTCATCAATGTTGATTTTTGCAATGGTGGCTTTGCCGTCAAAATCATCGGCCAGCTCGCTGATGGTTGGGGCCAGCATGCGGCAAGGGGCGCACCAGGGCGCCCAAAAGTCAACCAGTACAACACCTTTGGCTATTGATTTTTTGAAGTTTGCATCCGTAAGTGTTTGCAATTTACTGCTTTCGTTTGAGGGATCGTAGTTTTTTACGGTTTTGTATCGTTTGTAGGTGGTGTAAGCGAGGTAGGCTGCCACAGCCGCCAGCACAATCCAACTGAATGTACCCATAATTGTAGTTGTGAGCTTGGTTAAGAAACTGAATTAGTTTACAAAAGTAGCAATTTTGTCAGAGCCATTTTCTTTTCTTAAACAGCATAAGCATAATTACAGAAATGCCTGCCATTACGCCCCAAACAGCGAAATAGCCATATCTCCAGCTTAATTCGGGCATATACTCGAAATTCATACCGTAAATACCTGCTACAAAGGTGAGGGGGATAAAAATGGTAGCAATAATGGTAAGCGTTTTCATTACCTGATTCATTTTGTTGCTGATAATCGACATATAGGCATCTTTCAGGCTGCTGTTGAGCTCGCGGCTGGATTCAATGCTGTCGGAAATCTGCATAATGTGGTCGTGCACATCCATGAAATACTTCTGATTGTCATCTTTAATCAGGTCACTGTCGGTTTTGATCAAGCTCATCAATGCTTCCCTGAGCGGAAAGATATTCTTTTTGAGGAAGAGTAGTTCGCGTTTTACTTGTTGTATGCGCATCAATATATTGTCATTGCTTGCTTCAAACAAATCATCCTCTATATCGTCAATAAGGTCCGCGGTGTTTTCAATTACTTCAAAATAATTGTCCACAGCAATATCGATTAGGGCAAAAAACAGGTAGTCGGGCCCTTTGGTGCGTAACCTGCCGGCGGTGTTTTGCAACCGTATTTTCAACGGATCAAAAAGTGGCAACTCACTTTCATGAAACGAAATAAGAATGTTGTTTCGCAATACAAAGCTAACCTGATCGGCACTAATATTTACTTCCGGACTGGGCTTATAGAGCACTTTCATGCTCATGAAAATGGCCTGGTTAACCATATCGAGTTTAGGGCGATGTGCCGTATTCAGTATGTCTTCGAGCTGCAGTGGGTGCAGGCCGAAAGCTTCCCCCAATTCACCAATCATTTGGGTGTTGTGCAAGCCGGTAACTTTTATCCAGGTAGTCATTGGAGTATCTAAATGACTTTTGGCCTGCTGCACACCAATGTCTTTTTTTTCAATAATTTGTTCTTTGCTATATTCGATCAGGTCGATAACAGGCTTGTCAGTTTTAACTTTTCCAATATGTACAAGGCTTCCAGGTGATAAGCCGACTTTATGATGGCTGTTGCTTCGCGCTTTTTTCCTGGCAAATTTCTTCTCTTTATATTTTGGCATAATGCATTGATTTTTGAATTTTTGATTTGTTTTTCGTGATAAAATTAGGGAATTGCTGCTAATATTGGTTAAATTGGGACAAAATGAACGGCAGCTCGTCTTAATTTTACGCATCTTTGTGCGATATGAGCCGAATGAAACGCGTCTTATTTATTTTTTTAGGAAGCCTGTCTGTCAGCCTTGGGCTTATCGGAATCGTTGTGCCCGGTTTGCCAACCACTTCCTTTTTGCTTTTGGGGGCATATTTGTATGCGCGCAGTTCAAAACGTCTGTATGATGCGCTGCTCAACCACAAATACCTGGGCGCTTACATCAAGGATTTTCAAAAAGGCATGAGTGTGAGGGCAAAAATAAGGGCTATCGTCTTGATGTGGACCATGATCCTGATTTCAGCTTTTGTTTTTATCGAGATCGACTATGTGCGTTACATCCTGATAGGGGTTGGTGTGGTTGGAACCATTGTTATGTCGAGGCTTCCGGGACGAAAGCCAGAAATTGAAGAATAAAAAAACCATGCCCGGCTGAACATGGTTTTTTGCATGTGATTTTCTTGTCTTGAATTACTCTTCAACAATTACATCAATCAAAGCCCTGTCGCCACGTGTGTTATACAGATCGATTATTCTGATGTATCCATGTTTGCCCTCTTGTGTTCTGAAAAACAGAATATCACCTGCTTGCAGGTTGCTAGCCAAATCAGCCGCTGCTTCCGGATCAAATTCAGGGAATAAATATTTGTCTTCGATGGCGTTAAAATCCTCAGCAGTCATTTCCGTTATTATAAAACGTGTTTCATTTTTAACAGTCCAGGTATGGATGCCAAGAAAATTTACTGAGCCTATCAAGTCATTATCTGGGGAAGTGATGGAGTTGGCTTTTACGCGTGGATCTTTCCAAAAAATGAAATCAACCTTTTCCTGATTATCGGCAGCTTCTTCTATTTTATATACCTGTTCATAGTTCGTTGAATAAAAGCTTCCCAGGGTGTCATTTGTGGAGCCCAGTTCCAAATCGCTGTTTTTCTTAACAGGAACGCGTGGGTCGGGTTTTTCGTCCACTGTAAGATCAAAGGATGTTTCTGCGCTCACATTGTCTTCATCAGTGATTTTGGCAGTGAATTTGTAACTGCCGGGTACACTTAGTGTAATGTCGTAATCTTTGTTGAATGTTTCGATGTCAATGGTTTCATCAGCAATGGTTTCGGCAGTGCCGCAATCGAGCGTACCAAGGTGAATTTGGATAGTTTCTTTGTTATCAGGTTTTGATTGGCCACAACACCTATTTTAATTTCGTCACCCTCCATAAAGTCGCCATCAGCAGCTGTATAACCGGCATCTACCTTAAATGTAATTACAGGACGTGGATCTACCGGGCGGCTCATCAATGTTATCGTCTTTTTGCAAGAGGAGGTGATAACGGCGAATTACCATGACCATTAGTAGTAAAGCTGATTTGAATTCTTTCATCGGATATTTTTGGTTTATTAATTTTTACAAAATTACAAAAAAACGCATCAGGCAATATGGGTTTTACAAAAAAACCGTGTCCACTAATGTTTCAAGACACGGTTTTTGTTTTCGCTTTCCCTGGATTACTCTTCGATTACCTCAACCTGGGCAACATCGCCGCGGTTATAAAGGTCAACCTTGAAGATGTATCCATGTTTGCCGGCTGATTTTGAAATGACCATCGCCATTGCCGACTAGTGATGCGGAGTTAGTTCACGCACCTGTAAACTCAGGAAAATATAAAACTCACCAATAGCGTCAAGTCAACGGCTGTCAGGTGAGTGCTTTGAAACCTTGTTTGGTTTGTTGTCAGTCGTTTAACTCCAAATCAGAAATTGTGTTCACATCTTCATCATAATAGGTGCAGCAAAGGCATTTATGTTGGTTACTCCCTGAAGAAATAAAGTCAATTTTTCTTGATTTTCCTTGGCTTCAGGCACGCGGTAAAAGCTTCTTGTTCTGTTGTTGAGATAGCTTCCGGCGGTGTTAAAGGATCCCATGAAAACGTCATGTTTTTCTTCACTTTCACACCGCCTTCTTCAATAATGATGTTGAAGGATACTTCGTCCGAACGTCCGTCTTCATCTGTGATACGTGCTGTTAGGGTAGTGTTGCCAACTTCTGTAAAGTTGATAGTATAGTCTGCAAAGTTGATAGTATAGTCTGCATCAAAGGTATTTGCGCTAAAGGTTGAATCTACCAGGTTGGCTGTTCCAACTTTAAGCGTGAACTGGGTAAGCGGTTTTTGTGTTTCAGGGTGCATGGCAGCCAATATCCCGACCAAAATTTGGTCATTTGTTGTAACAGTCACATCTTCGAAAGTATAGGTTTCGCCGCCTTTGAAGTCAATTGAAGGGAATCCTACAATGGGCTCATCATCGTCTTTTTTACATCCGCTCAGGACTGTGGCTCCTATGAGCAGACTTAACAGTAATAATAAATTGATTTTTCTCATAAAAATAAAGGATTTAAAATTTATAGATTAGTTGATAATTTTGAATTTGTAAGATGTTTGATGTTTCTTAATGGTTGCATTCAACCCAGTTCCGGTTGCCCAAAAATGATGCCAAGGTTAGTTATATTGATGCTTTTCAAATCACTTTTATGAGTAAACGGGTTTTAAAAATCTCAGATTGCTTAATCCCTTCTACCTGCAAAAATAGCCAGATAATACAGTAAGGTGGCCAATGAAGCCAAAGCAGCAACCACGTAAGTGTATGCAGCCCATCTGAGTGCTTCCTTTGCCTTGGGATGTGTTGAGGTTGAAGTTATACCACTTACATTGAGCCATGCCAATGCGCGTCTGCTGGCATCAATTTCAACCGGCAAAGTAATGAAACTAAACAGGGTTGTCATCGCAAACAACACAATGCCAATGAACAGTAGCTGCGGAAAACTTTGCAACATGAGAATTCCGGCCAACAACACCCATTGTACAATATTGGAGCTAAAACTCACGATCGGAACGAGCGCACTGCGCATCTGAAGCCAGGAATAGGCATTGGCGTGTTGTATGGCGTGCCCGCATTCATGGGCAGCCACCGCAGCAGCTGCTACAGAATTCCCGTTGTAAACTTCAGGGCTTAGGTTAACGGTTTTGTTCAGGGGATTGTAGTGGTCAGAAAGTTTGCCCGGGACTGATTCTACACGTACATTGGATATACCGTTGTCGCTGAGCATCTTAAGGGCAACCTCACGGCCTGTCATTCCATAATTGACAGGAATTTTGCTAAATGCCTTGAATTTGCTTTTGAGCTGATGGCCAACAAGCCAGCTCAGCAACATAAAAAAACCGAATATAAACCAGATTGATATCATTTTGATGATGTTTGAGTTGTTAATTTGATGCTATGAGACATCAAATTGTTTGCCAATTGTGCCTGTCAGGCCATAATGTCATAAGCCTTTTAACAAAATTTAGATTATTTTAAGGGGGTTAAATCCTTTCGCGGGCATTTTTCAGGATTTGGAACAGAAATTCGCGGGCACGGAACAATTGGGCTTTAACTGTTCCAAGCGGCAAATCAAGCTCAACAGCAATTTCCTCGTAGCTGTATTCATCAAAATAGCGCAATTCAACAAGATGGCGATAATGTGGTTTGAGTTTTTCAACCACTTCGCGCATCAGTTTTATCTTTTGTTCATTAATCACATTCTCTTCCGGATCAGGCGATTGTGAAACAATAGTGTTGGCAATATCATTTTCTGCAGACCCTTCGTAATTGCTGCGCAACGACAATGTGTTTTTGCGGTTTCTCCTTAAAAAATCGATGCAGTTGTTTGAGGCGATTTTAAACAACCAGGTACTGAATGCATAATCAGGCGTGTACTGATCCAGTTTTTTGAAAGCTTTGCCAAAGGCTTCAATGGTCAAATCGTCGGCATCATAAGGGTTGTTGGTCATTTTCAACATCATAAAATACAACGAATCGCGGTAATGTTGCAACAGTTCGGCATAGGCTTTTTGGTCGCCATCGCGCAAAGCACGTTGGATCAACAAATAATCCCTTTGCCCTTTTTCCGTTAGATTCGTGTTTATTTCCATTTATCCCTCTTTTTTATGACGTTGACCAATGACAGCATCATATTGAAGATTATCAAAATCACTTCAGCAAAAGGCGAAAATAATAATAAATCCTTTTCACCCAATTGTTTCATGCAAGCTTTGGTTAGGAACAATTGCGAAAACAGCCTCAGCACAAAGCCACCAATGGCTACTATCGGGCTGAAAGGCAGCAATAAAAGCCAGAAAAAACCGAAATAGAACAGCATTTGGCTCAGATAATAGCTGCCTAATATGGTTTTGTTTGGGCTGCTGTAATGTTTCCCTGTTGACAGATGCCTCCTTTTTTGTTGTGCCCACTCCAGCATCGTTTTTTTTGGCTCAGAAAATGTTCGCGTACCTTCTGCTATTGCAATGCGGGTGTTGTGTTTTTTTGCCACCTGGCTGATAAACAAATCGTCGTCACCCGAAGCGATGTTGTAGTGTGAGGTAAACCCTTTGTTGCGGATAAAAACAGATTTTCTATAAGAAAGGTTTCGTCCAACCCCCATATAGGGTTTTCCTGCAAGTGCAAGCGAAAGGTATTGAATGCCAATATGCAAGGTATCGAATCGGATAATTTTATTCAGCAAGCCTTTACCAGTTTCATAAGGCCCGTAACCCAAGACTATATCAATATCGCTGCCGTAAGGCTTCACCATTTGCGCTATCCATTGATCTGATTCGGGTCGGCAATCTGCATCCGTAAGCAAAAGGATTTCATTTTTAGCTGATTTGATGCCCATACTCAAAGGGAATTTCTTGCCCTGAAAAAAGTTCAGGCTTTGCCGCATATGCACCACCTTAAGCCGGGGTTCCTGTCGGGCCAATTCAGTTAGCAACTCTTCACTATCATCGTCAGAGCAATCATTAACCACCACCAACTCAAAATCATGAAATTGTTGCGCTAATATCAAGGGTAAATTTTGACGGAGGTTGTTGTATTCGTTTCGCGCGCAGATAACTACTGAAACAGAAGCCGTTGATGGCGATTCCTTTTCTGGTGGTTTGTAAAAGGCAAGCCGCGCAAAAAACCCCCACCAATAAACCATTTGCAAGGTAAATCCCAATCCAAAAACCGTCAAGGCGATTATTATCAATGTGTTAAATTCAAAATTGAGCAAGGTGGGTCTGATTTTAGATAAGTGCAAATTTATCCAATCTTTGTGAATTGGCTTATCTTTGGCAAAATTTTGTGAGGATGGACTTTAAGTTAGAGGGAAACGACCCGAAAAGTGGGGCACGGGCCGGAACAATTTTTACCGATCATGGTACAATTCAAACCCCTGTTTTTATGCCTGTTGGCACAGCCGGGACGGTAAAAGCTGTGCACCAGCGCGACCTGGAACACGATATTAAAGCCCAAATAATTCTGGGAAATACCTATCACCTGTTTATGCGGCCCGGTCTTGAGGTGTTGCAAAATGCCGGCGGACTGCATCGGTTCAACGGCTGGAATAAACCCATCCTTACTGACAGTGGGGGCTATCAGGTTTATTCATTAAGTGCACGGCGCAAGCTTGTGGAAGAAGGGGTTACTTTTCAGTCGCATATTGATGGCTCACGCCATAAGTTCACACCTGAAAATGTGATTGACACCCAGCGCGTGATTGGTGCAGACATTGTAATGGCCTTTGATGAATGCACACCTTATCCTTGTGATTATGATTATGCGCGCGATTCGCTGGCCATTACCCACCGTTGGCTGAATCGATGCTTCGAGCGTTTTAATCAAACCGATCCGTTATACGGATATAACCAGGCTCTTTTTCCTATTGTGCAGGGAAGCACTTACAGCGATTTGCGCAGGCAATCAGCCGAAACTATTGCTGCTTTTCATGCCGATGGCAATGCCATTGGCGGACTGTCAGTAGGTGAACCGCACGATCTAATGTACGAGATGACGGCCTTGGTATGTGCTATTTTGCCTGCCGACAAACCACGCTACCTGATGGGGGTGGGAACACCGGCAAACATACTCGAAAGCATCGCTTTGGGAGTGGATATGTTTGATTGTGTGATGCCTACGCGAAATGCAAGGAATGGCATGCTTTTTACAAGCGAAGGCATTATCAATATCCGCAACGAAAAATGGAAAAATGATTTCAACCCGATAGATGAAAATGGCAATTCTTTCGTTGATATGCAATACAACAAGGCCTATCTGCGGCATCTATTCGTGTCGAACGAGATGTTAGGCGGGATGATTGCCAGTGTGCACAACCTGGCTTTTTATCTTTGGTTGGTTACTGAGGCACGCAAACAAATACTTGAACGGACTTTTTCGGACTGGAAGAGTAGGATGGTCCCAAAATTGATGCAAAGGCTATAGCATGATGAAACTTATTGATTTGTATATCATTAAAAAATTTCTTGGTACATTTTTCTATGCCATCTCCTTGCTGATTCTGGTGGTTATCATTTTTGATATATCTGAAAACATTGACGACTTCCTGCGTCATCGCGCGCCTGTGAGCGAAATCCTTTTTGACTATTACATCAATTTTATCCCTTATTTCATCAACCTCTTTATCTATCTCTTTACCTTTATATCGGTCATATTTTTCACATCCAAAATGGCCAACAATACAGAGGTTATTGCCATACTGAGCAGCGGGGTGAGTTTTATGCGCTTTTTGCGACCTTATCTATTGGCCTCTATCATGTTGGGTATTATGTCGTTTTATCTTGGTAATTTCTTGATTCCAAAAACTAATGAAATCAGACGTGTTTTTAAGGATAAATACATGTCCGATTTGCTCAGGGACAAGGACCGCCACATCCATGTGCAGATTGAACGTGGTGTTTTTATTTACGTCGAAAACTACAATGTGAAGCAGAATACAGGTTATAAATTTACCATGGAACGCTACAATGGCCCCGAAATGACTTATAAGTTACTTGCCGACCGCATTGAACTGAATAAGGAGGGCGAAGGCTGGATACTTCATAATTATTTTGAACGGAAAATTGACAGCTTGCACGAAACCATTCGCAAAGGCCGTATGATGGATACAGTTCTCAAACTGGAACCTGCTGATTTGTATGATATCAAAGAGGATTTTGAAGTGATGAACTACTGGGAATTAAAGGAGCATATTGATAGTGGCAAACTGAAGGGCAACAGCGGAGTGACGGTTTACGAAGTGGAAATGCATAAGCGGTTGGCTTCACCGGTGGCTATTCTGGTGCTTACTTTTATTGGGGTGGCCTTGTCGAGCCGCAAAGTACGCGGAGGAATTGGAATGCACCTTGGGCTGGGTATATTGATCACCTTCACCTACATCATGTTTCTGCAAATTTCCACGGTTTTCGCTACATATGGTAACCTTCCACCGGCATTGGCCGCCTGGATGCCGAATATTTTGTACGCTGTTCTTGGCATTTACCTGGTGTATAAAGCTCCGAAATAGCGCAAATAGCCAGCTTTTTCAAGTTTTTTTAAAATAGACGGCATAAGATTAATCTCAGTGACACACATTATTGTTTAAATTTGTAACATCATTTTTGGGCAAACAAAACGAAAGGGTTCATTGTGATTGTGGCTGATAGTTTGTCATAATGCCTTAAAATTGAGTGCGAAAGTAAACGACAACTAAATTGCGTTCGCGAGGTTCCAATCAGGAAAAAGAAAGTACGAAAACATAACTTAAAGTGGCAATACTTAATACAGTGGCGGCGTGGCTCATGAAAAAGAGGGCACATCAAATAGATCTTTTCATAAAATACCCCATCGAGGTGCAGTTGGAATGGTTCAGGCGTTTGATTAATCATGGAAAAGCAACCGAGTGGGGAAAGCTTTATGATTACCGCAGCATAAAAACCTTCGAGCAGTTTGCCGAACGTGTTCCTGTAAGCACCTACGAAGACCTGAAGCCTTATATTGACCGCTTGCGCAATGGCGAACAAAATATTTTGTGGCCCGAAGAAATTAAATGGTTTGCCAAATCCTCTGGTACTACATCGAGTAAAAGCAAATTTATTCCAGTAAGTAATTCATCTTTAGAAGAATGTCATTTTCGTGGCGGCAAAGATATGTTGTCGCTTTTTGTAACAAATTACCCTGATACTGAAATATTTGATGGAAAAGGCCTGGTAATGGGGGGAAGCCACAATATCACTGAAATCCCGAACGAATCGTATTATGATGGCGACTTATCTGCTATTTTGATACAGAATATGCCTTTCTGGGCTCAGTTTATGCGCACACCTCCCATGAGCACGGCCCTGATGGATGAGTGGGAAAGCAAAATAGATATCATGGCAAAACAAACCATGCAGGACAATGTGACCAGCTTGTCAGGGGTGCCATCCTGGATACTGGTATTGCTAAAAAAGGTACTTGAGATTTCGGGCAAAGACAATATTAGTGAAGTGTGGCCCAACCTGGAAGTCTTTTTTCATGGAGGTGTCAGTTTTACACCTTATCGCGAGCAGTTTAAAGCCATAATTCCTTCACCAAAAATGCATTATATGGAAACCTACAATGCCTCAGAGGGATTTTTCGGGATACAGGACCAAAAAGACAGTTCCGATCTTTTACTTATGCTCGATTATGGCATCTATTATGAGTTCCTGCCTATTGATGAATTGGGTGAAGCCGATGCCAAAGCCATTCCGCTTTCTCAGGTGGAGATCAATCGCAATTATGCATTAATCATAACTACCAATGCTGGTTTGTGGCGTTATCAGATAGGGGATACAGTGCGTTTTACCTGCTTGAACCCTTACAGGATAAAAATTACAGGACGTACAAAGAATTTTATCAATATTGCCGGCGAAGAGCTAATCATCGACAATGCTGAAAAGGCCTTGATGGTGGCTTCAGAAAAGTGCAAAGTGGGTATCACAGAATATACAGCCGGCCCCTATTTTTATAGTGATAGTGAAAAGTCGGCCCATGAATGGTTGATTGAATTTACCCAACAGCCTGAAAACATAGATGTTTTCATTGATTCGCTCGACAATGCACTTAAATCATTGAATTCTGATTACGAGGCCAAGCGGTATCATGATATGGTATTGCGCCCGCCAATCGTCAGGTCGGTGCCACAAGGAACATTTTACAAATGGCTGAAGATGAAAGGCAAACTCGGAGGTCAGCACAAAGTCCCCAGACTTTCAAATAACAGGGATATGATAGAAGAAATGAAGCCACTTCTCTAAAACTGAATAAGAATATTAACCAAAAACCACTTCTTATGCATATTGCTATAGCGGGCAACATCGGATCAGGAAAAACGACACTTACAAGGCTATTGGCCAAACACTTCGGCTGGACTCCCCATTACGAAGATGTTGAAAATAATCCATATCTGCATAGTTTTTACGAAGATATGCAACGATGGAGTTTCAACCTGCAGGTGTACTTTCTCAACAGTCGTTTTCGGCAAGTAATCGAAATACGAAACAGCGGAATTTCAATCGTGCAGGACCGTACCATTTATGAGGATGCCTATATTTTTGCGCCCAACCTCCATGCCATGAACCTCATGTCCACACGCGATTTCGAAAACTATAGTTCTCTTTTTGAGTTGATGAATAAGTTTATCCAACCTCCTGATTTGTTGATCTATTTGAGGGCTGATGTGCCTACGCTTGTAAAACAGATTCAAAAACGTGGCCGCGAATACGAAGCTTCCATCCGTATCGATTACCTCAACCACCTGAATGAGCGCTATGAAGCCTGGATAACAAAGTACAATATTGGAAAACTTCTCATTTTTGATGTGGACAATATCGACCTCGAAAAACCTGCTGATTTGAGCCATGTTATCGAAAAGGTGAATGCTGAGTTGCATGGGTTGTTTTAGGCGTTAGACGTTTGGCGTTAGACGTTTGGCGTTAGGCGTTTGGCGTTTGGGGTTTGACGTTCAGCGTCTCCCAACGCCCAACGCTGAACGCCCAACGCCAAACAAAAAAAACGCCAAAACGCCCAACGCCCAACGCCAAACAAAAAAAATCTATCATGAAAACCATCGGAATAATTCCTTCACGCTATGCTTCCACCAGATTTCCCGGAAAACCTTTGGTGAATATTGCCGGCAAAACGATGATTCAGCGTGTGTATGAGCAGGCAGTTAAAACTGAATTGCTGCAAGCGGTTGTTGTGGCAACGGATGATGAGCGAATCGCCGATGCAGTAAGGGGTTTTGGAGGTGAGGTTGTTATGACTTCCAGCCATCACCAAAGTGGAACCGATAGGTGTTTTGAAGCCCTGAATATTATAGACCAATCTTTTGATGCGGTTGTTAATATCCAAGGTGATGAGCCTTTTATCCATCCCGAACAAATTGATAAAATTGTCAACTTACTATCAAGGCCTGAAGTGCAATTGGCCACACTTTGCAAGAAAATCCTGAATGCAGATGATTTGAAAAACACCAATTATGTAAAAGTGGTGATGGACAATCAATCGCGGGCACTTTATTTCAGCAGGTATCCGATACCCTATGTGCGCGAAGAACAAAATGCCGGTATGCTTGAGCAAAATAGTTTTTTTAAGCATATTGGAATTTATGGATACAAAACGGAGACTTTGGCTCAAATCACAAAATTGCCCCCCTCATTTCTTGAGAAGGCCGAAGCATTGGAGCAACTCCGCTGGCTCGAAAACGGTTTTGAAATATTTGTGGATATTACTGATAAAGAAAGTATTTCGGTAGATAAACCGGATGACCTTCAAAAACTTATAAACAAAGGTTGAATTTTTTGGCATTTGGTTGTAACTTAGCCGATTGATTTCGGTATAAGCATTACGAAACAGTTGGAATGAGAATTGCACGCCATATAGTAAGTTTACTTTTTGATTATGAATGTGTTGTGATACCTGGGTTTGGTGGGTTTATCACAAAGACGCATCATGCAGAAGTTCATCCTGTAAAGCATCAGTTCAAACCACCTTTCAAGGAAGTCGTTTTTAACCCTCATTTGCGCACCAATGACGGGCTGTTACTGAATCATATTGCCCGCACCGAAAACCTGAGTTATCAGGATGCCAAGCGCCGACTCGACCGCTTTGTGCTGAAATGCCTGCGCGAGCTGGGCAATGGCAGGCGCATTGCATTTCGCAAAGTAGGTGTGCTTTATTATGATGATCAACAACAAATCATCTTTGAAGCAGATCAAAGCCAGAATTTCCTTGCTTCTTCTTTTGGGCTGTCAGGTTTTGTTTCACCGGCCATAAAACGCGAGGGTTTTCAAGAAAAATTGGAGAAAACTTTTACCGAAAAGCGTCAGGAAAAAGAGAAAGTGACTGCCCCGCCAAAACAAACACACAGCGCAAAACAGCAGAAAAAAGCACAACCAAGATCCGGACAGAAGCGCCCAATGAAGGCCTCCACCAAAAGGAAGCCATTCAAACGGCAATTAGCCGTGGTTGGAATCGTCATGCTTATCCTTGGTATGGCTTGGGCGATTATGAATCAGCAGCTTGTTACCCAGTATTATAATTCTTATGCCGGCCTGGTTCCTTTTTTCTATTCCAGCCCCAATGAGTACTTGATAAAGAATATGGAAGCAATTCCTGTTGAAAAGATTTTGAATACCAATAAGCAGTCAGAAACAGATTATTCCATCCCTGTTGAATCCATCAAAAATGATCTGCAGACAACTCCCCAACCCGATATTCGACCCAATGAGATGGAAGAGTATTTAACTGATGATTATGCACAAGCGGATGTTTTAAATGATTTTGAGATAGAAGACATTGAGCCCGGCATTGTAGAGCACACTGAAAATGCTATTCAACCAAAAGTGTCGGTAGCTAAAACTGCTGAGGTTGAAAGGCCAACCCAAAATGTTCAGCAAAACCAGCTTTCAGGCTATCACATTGTTGCCGGTGCTTTTCGCGAAAAGGAAAATGCAGACAAACTGATTGCCCAACTCCGCCGCAAAGGTTATAATGCCCAATTTTCGGGCAAAACCTCAAGCGGGCTATGGCGTGTTAGTTTTGATGTGCTAAGCAACAGGAGTCAGGCAATTGAGCGTCTTACCGCTATTAAGTCAGAGGAAAACCCACAGGCGTGGTTGCTAAACCTTAACTAAGAATACTAAAACAGCAGGATTTGTGGGAACGAAGAATAAACTGAAGCGCTTTGCTGAAAACGAAACTTTTGATAATTTTTTCCATTATAGTTACGAGCAAATTCAATTGGCTGGTTTCCCCTTACAAGGGAAATGGCATGCAGATTTTTTTAAGAATAACCACCCTATTGTGCTCGAACTGGGCTGTGGCAAAGGAGAATATACTGTTGGACTTGCTGCCGCCAATCCCCAAATAAACTATATTGGCGTTGACATCAAAGGCGCGCGCATGTGGAGGGGGCTGACAACTGCCAACGAAAAAGGACTTGACAATGTCGCATTCCTGCGCACACGCATTGAGCTTATTACACATTTTTTTGGAAAGGACGAGGTTTCTGAAATCTGGGTTACTTTCCCTGACCCCCAATTGCAGAATTCGCGGGAGCGCAAAAGGCTTACTTCACAGCGTTTCCTGGACTATTACACCCACTTTTTACGCCCATCAGGCATCATACACCTGAAAACCGACAGCGCCCCACTTTATGATTACACCCTTGAGGTTATTGAGCAAGGCCAACACACACTGCATTACCACACCCCAGATTTGTATGCAACTGAGGAAGACCTTACCGTGAAGAAAATCAGGACATTTTACGAACAGATGTGGCTCGATCAGGGATTAAAAATTAAGTATATTCAATTTTCGATGCGTTTATAGGGGTTCTATATAACACATTATGAAATATATACAGACTTTATTTTAACCTACTTGATAATTTACGTATGCAATCGCAAAATATGTAGTAAATTTGCGTATTAATACGCAAAATATTAGGTATGATTGAGCGAAGACTTTCATCAAAACTGTTGATGAAGCTAAATGACAATAAAACTCTATTGATTTTTGGGGCACGCCAGACAGGCAAAACTACCTTGTTGAAGATGATGTTTCCTCCTGACAATCAAACCTTGTGGCTTTATGGGGATAATCAGGAAACGCATCATATGCTTGCTGACCGCTCAGTGAGCAGCTACAAAGCCTTATTTGTGAAATACAAAACCATTGTCATTGATGAAGCACAATATATAAATGAGATTGGTCGCGTTATAAAAATATTTACAGATCAGCTGCCTAACATAAAAATTGTTGCCACAGGCTCTTCTGCTTTTGATTTAGCCAACAAAACAGCTGAACCGCTTACAGGAAGAAAATGGGAATACCAACTCTATCCTCTCTCCTTTAGCGAGATGTGCGACCATCATGGCCTTGTGGAAGAAAGCAATTTGCTGCCTCTCAGACTGATATATGGTTACTACCCGGAAGTGGTAATGCAGACCGGAAACGAGCGTGAAATCCTTAAAACCATTACAAACAGCTATTTATATAAGGACTTATTGGTGTGGTCCAATTTACAGCATGCTGATATTTTGGTTAAACTGCTTCAGAATTTGGCTTTACAACTCGGTAATGAGGTTTCTTATCTTGAACTGAGCCGCCAGCTGGGAATAGATCGAGGCACAGTAGAACGCTACTTAGATTTGCTTGAAAAAACCTTTGTGATTTTTCGTCTTGCCTCATTTAGTCGCAACCACAGAACGGAATTGAAAAAGGCAAAAAAAATCTATTTTCATGATTTAGGAATTCGCAATGCACTCATAGCCAATTTCTCACCATTGGAATTGAGGAGCGATAAAGGAGCTTTGTGGGAAAACTTCCTGATAGCCGAACGGAAAAAAATGAATGCATACGAGAACCTTTGGGCCAACGAGTATTTCTGGCGAACAGCAGCACAAGCTGAGATTGATTATATTGAAGAAAGGGATGGCCGTTTATTTGCTTATGAATTTAAATGGAATCCTCAAAAAGCCAAAAAAGAGGCACCAAAGAGTTTTCTATCCGCCTATCCGCACGTATCCTTCCAAACGATTAGCAGGGAGAATTTTCACGAATTTTTATTGAATGACTAAATCATGCCTACATCCACCTTTTTTGAGCAAGTGTATGAGGTTGTGAAGCAAATCCCTTACGGCCGGGCAGCCAATATGTTTAACCAGGATAAACTGCATAACCAACACTTGGCTGATTGAGAATATGGCCTTTTTCACCCCAACGGACATGCCTGACGAAATACTTTATTTTTGGACATGGAAATGGGGAGGTGTCAGGGAGCTGGGTGTGCCTTTGCTGGGGCAAATACCTATTGTTGAGAAAATTTTAGAATCCGGGCGATTCAGGGCCCCAGTGCTTTAGATGATGAATCGCCCATTGCCAACATTTAGGTAGCTGATGCGATAATTAAGCAACTGAAATTTGCCAAACCATTGAATAACAGTAACTATAAACCATAACACCTAAAACGAAATGAATAAAGAAGATCTCTTACCATAAAGATTAAAAATATCATCGAGCAAGAATTAGCCCTTACCTGCAGCAGGATGGGGCGACATCAGTTTGTTGAAATCACGAATGGTTCAATTGTAAATGGAACTACCGGCGCGCGGTAGCTGCCATACAGTACAATGACTTTAAAAAACGGTGTGAAGTACCATACGAAAAGCACTGCGAAATAAGGCCGTTGTCTGAGGGCTATCAATATATAAGGTGCTGATATCAGTAGTTATCTTTCACTTTATGGAAGCCTGAGCTCAGTTGGTAGAACTTCTCAGATGCTTCTTGCTTTTCCCAATGGGAAGTATCTTCAAATATTGATAATTTCTGGCATTTAGGAAATTCCTGCACATTGCGGGGAAATCTTCGAAGTATAGTCAAGATCCCCCTTTGGATAAGCACCAGTTTGTTGTCAGTCTTTTGATACATCAATAACATCAAACATCTGATCAGATTTTATAGATTCCATCTCGAGATTGATGCGCCATGCCAATTGGCCTTTCTCTTATCTGATTCTTTATCAGAAACTGCTGGTACGCAAGGGCAATCCATCCTTGAGCTGTACGTATTACATCTTCTGTCTTCAACACCACGGTGCAGTCGCTGGCTATGGCTGGATATTCATGTTATTGGTAAAAAGTCTTTCGCCATAAGCTTTCAGGCTGATATCACCGCTTGCAGCCGTTTGACCAAATCCGGGTTTCGATGTAAAACTACTGCTGGCTACTTCCACCCATGCTATGGCCTAATAAGATGGGCTTTTCAAGTGCGTGGGGTGTCTATCATTTCAGCAGGTCGTCATTAAGGTATAAATGATTCCAGCATCGGAGATGACGATGATAGTGATTGCGTTGGTCAGGGATAGACCTTCGAAACCGCTAATCGGCAATCCGCCTTCAGCTCCCCAGTGTCAGGGACAAACCAAGCAAGCCATGCAAAATGATAAGCGGCTGATTTCCTTTTTCCCATAACTCTTATACGCTAATTCCATCAGAAAAAAAATTTTAAAAGGCAATTTGGCACCAAATAATGGTTTGTTACAAGTGAAGTTCTAAACTCCAGGCTGTGATGAGTAAGGCCTATATTATATGGACAAATAGGCAAAAGGTGTATCAACAAGGCCAAATATACTTCAAAAAGCAAAAACTAAAACTAGTAAGGCTTTACACCAAACAATTCCCATTCAATTACTTCGAACAAACAAAGCAAAAGAAAGCACGGTAAAAGTGTCAAGCAGCTGGCGGCAAAAGTGGAAAAGTTGTTCCTTAGCCGGGGTGTTGCCCTTTAACGTTCTTTTCCAAAAATGAAAGATTGCACATCTAAGGTGGGCGACAGATAAGCAGCTGCGCGGGTGAAATCTGTACAACAATAAGAGTAAATCCAAGAACGTCAATTCCTGGTCCGAAAGCGGTGACCAGTCAGTGGCTGGTCTTGAGCCAAATAATGATGAGCAAGGCAAATGCACTAATAAACTACCCAGCAAGCACTACCCGCTTAGCACGCTTTTGCATAAAACACCAACACCAACAATCAGTGATTAAAAAATGTATAGGAATATGGTGATGCCCACACTCAATTCAAATCAAACAATAAAGGTTCCGGTAAATTTTTGAAAAGTCAGTTTGCTTGTTACAAAGAGGTTACAAACAAACACTAATATAAGGTGAAGTGTTTGGCTTGTGACCTATGCTTTTTTGAAGTTCCATCTTGCATTTTTAAAGATGCCTTGCAAACTAAGCTAAAGTTCCGTGGTCTGAAATATTATCTGTCTGGTTCCATCGGGAAGTTTTGCTTCTACAGCATTGCTATGATGCTTTTCAACATAAATTTGCTGATATTTTTTTTTATCAAACGAAAATATGAGCGGATGGGCTGTTATCTTTGCATCATCATACTGAATTTTTACACCATGCGCCTGATCAAAAATAAATACTTTATTTCCATTTTAGTCTTTTTCGTGTGGATGCTTTTTTTTGATCAGAATAATTTTGGAAACCGCTATAAACTGACTTCAAAGCTGAATAACCTCAAAAAGCAGAAAGCATATTACCTGAGCGAGATTGAGCAAAATCAAGTCATGTCGGACAAGTTAAGCCACGACACAGCCTTTATTGAGCAATTTGCCCGCGAAAAATACCTGTTAAAACGAGATAACGAGGATATTTATGTAATTGTGCGGGAATAACATTTGCTAAAGCAGCGGGTCAATCGAAAGGAAAATTATTACAGCAAGCACAAAGTAATTGATCCGCATAAAGTAGTAAAACGGATTGAAGGTGGTTACTTGTTTGCGCAGCAACCCGGCAAAAACTACAACCAACCAGAATACAGCAAGCATCAACAAAATAGTGATTGTTTTTGAGGTAATCAGTCCAAACAGGGGAATCATCAACGCTGAGATGGCTGTCGCAAAAGTCCACAAAAAGGTGATGTATCTGATTTGTTTGTCGTTATAAAGACTTGTGATTGCAGGGTAACCAGCTTTTTCATATTCTTTGCCATAGCGCAACATCAACAGCCAGAAATGTGGAACTTGCCATATAAAAAAGAAAAAAGCAAGAATCATTGCATGAGGATCAGTGATAGACCCTCCGCCTGCAACCCAGCCTACAACCGGTGGAATAGCACCAATTACTGAACCTGGAATTACTGCAAAGGCAGTTTTTCTTTTCATAGGTGTATAAATGGCATTGTACCAAATCAGAGCCAATAAACCAAGTTGGAAACCAACAAAATCTGAACCGATATAGATCAGTGCCGATCCAATGCCCGAAAGCAATATGGCAATTAGAAGGGTATTGTTCCGGCTTATTTTTCCGGCAGGGATGGGCCTGTTTTTTGTGCGCTCCATCAAAATGTCGCGGTCACTGTCCTGATAATGGTTCAAAGCTGAGGAACCACAAGCCAGGATGAAAATTCCTAAAGTAGGCAGTATCATCCCGCTATCAAATTGCCCGCTGGCCAACAGGTAGCCGGCAATTGTGGTAAGGGCCACAGCAAAGGTAATCCTGACTTTTGACAATTCGGCAAGGATACGGAGGTTTTCTATCATGCTCAATTATTTAAGCGTTTTCATATAATCAATGATATCAGCAACTTGCTCCTCGCTGATTATGTTTTCGTATGATATCATCAGCCCACGCATATAACCTTGCACGATGTCGGCATTCGGCTCATAAATCGAGCGGGTAATGTATTCATCATCAACCAATATTTCACGTGTTTCGCCATTGGTTTCAACCAATTGGGTACGACCATAAACACCCTTAAAAGATGGTCCGATTATTTTGCTGCCATCCTGCGAATGACAGGTAAGGCAAGCATTTTGCTTTAAAATGGCAAGCCCCGGATGTTCATCAGTGACAATTGGAGCCGCGGTAAGCCATTCGTCGTAAGCGTTTTGATTAACAACTGTAATGGACGAAAGCATGAAGGAATGAAGCATGCCGCAGTACTCGGCACAAAGCACATCATAGCGTCCCTCGCGGTTGGCTTCGAACCAAAGGAAGTTGTCTTTTCCCGGAACCATATCTTCTTTTACGCGAAAAGCAGGAACATAAAAGCTATGCAAAACATCGCGTGCTACCAGGTTGAGTTTTACCGGCTGATTGATTGGCACAACCAGGGTGTCGGTAATCCTGCCATCGGGATATTCAAACGAGAATTTCCACATTTGGCCATAAACTGTTATTTCCATTGCATTATCTGGCACCTGTCGCATGGGTTTGTAGCCCATCCACCCATAGTAAAACATAAGTATGACCAATAAAGTAGGGATAACAGTCCAAACAACTTCAAGGGTGAAATTGCCTTCGATGTTTGTTGCTTTCGGATTGCGCTTTTTGTTATAGCGGATTACAAAATAGATCATTACTACTGTAATCCCAATCAGGAAAAACAGGGAAATGCCTGTAATGATATACAGTGATAAATCAACGCCTTGTGAAAAAGTAGAAGCTCCAGTGTTCATAATCGGCTATCGGTTTAGGTATTCAATACTGGTAACAACCAGAAATAAAACAAACAAAAGTACTACAACCAGCAAAAGCCATCGGTATAACTTATGTTCATATTTCAGGTGCATAAAGTAATAAGCCACAACGAGTGCTTTTATAGTGGCTATCAACAAGGCAGTGGCCACGGAAAGTGAACGCAAGTCGGCCCCAAAAACCGAAACGGCCACAGTGAGCACTGTGAGCAGGAGCAATGCTGCAAGCGTGCTGAAGTGTTCTTTATAACTGCTGATGTGATGCCCTTGGGCCTCGTTGGGTTGTTCGTTTTTGTGTTCCATGGTTGCTTAGTGTATAAGGTATAACAAGGGAAACAGGAAAATCCAGATCAGGTCAACCAAATGCCAGTAGAGCCCGGCGTTCTCGGTTAAGGTATATTTTTCGGCTGTTACAAACCCTTTGTTGGTGCGGTAGATAACTACAGCAATAAATACAGCCCCAATAATTACGTGCAGGGCATGCAGGCTGGTCATGAAAAAATAGAGGAAAAAGAAAAGGCTTTCGCCGGCAGGTAGGTTTTGGTAAACCTCCATACCCGGAAAATACCCATAATTAATCTTGGCCGACCACTCAAAAAACTTAATGACCATAAAGACGAGCGACAGCGCTACTGTAACATAGAGTAACAGTACTGAAGTTTTTCGGTCACCTTTTTGTATAGCTGTTATGGCCATGGCAATGGTCATACTGCTCACCAGCAGCACAACCGTATTGATAGTGCCCAGTGCAATATTCAACTCAAAGGAAGCCAGTAAAAAAGCTTCGGCATTGAGCATTCGGTAAACCATATAAACTAAAAATAGGCCGCCAAACAAGAGCAACTCCGTAAAGAGGAAGAGCCACATCCCCATTTTGGAGGCTTCTGCATCGCGGTTGTGACCCGAATTGGGCAACACCAATCCTGTAGCGTGTTCCATAATGATAATGGTTGGTTAGTCGTTTTTATAATTGTATGGCCCTCCTTCGGGCAATTCAGGTAATTTATCAAAATTGGCCAATGGTGGTGGCGAAGGCGTTTGCCACTCAAGCGAAATACTGTTCCATGGGTTGCGGCCTGTTTTTTTGCCATTGAAAAGCCCTGCAACAAGATTCCCAAGCATAAGCAACAATCCTGTTACCAGAATCCATGATCCAAAGGTGCTGATCATATTTGGAATGTGAAATTCAGGCAAATAGTCATAATAGCGTCGAGGCATTCCCATCAGGCCTACAACAAGCATCGGAAAATATAAAACATTGAATCCGATAAAGAAAATTACGAAGGCAATATTGGCTACGGTAATATTGTACATTTTGCCCCATATCTTTGGAAACCAATAATGCAGTGCGCCAAAGAAAGCAAAACCGGTGCCGCCAAACATCACATAATGGAAGTGGCCTACCACAAAATAGGTGTCGTGCAAGTGGATATCAGTGGCCAATGCACCAAGTACCAAACCGCTTAAACCGCCAATGGAGAAAAGAAAAATAAATGCCAAAGCATATAGTAAGGGTGGTTGCACATTGATGGAGCCTTTGTACAAAGTTGCAACCCAGTTAAATACCTTGATGGCTGTGGGAATGGCCACTAAAAATGTCATGATGGAAAACACAATACGGCCTGTGCCACTCATGCCCGAGGTAAACATATGGTGACCCCAAACAAAGTATCCAACAAATGCGATAGCAAGGCTTGAGAAGGCTATGGCCGTATAACCAAAAATGGTACGCTGCGAAAAGGTCGGCAGCAATTCGGAAATAATGCCAAAGGCGGGCAAAGCCATGATATATACAGCAGGATGGGAATAAATCCAAAAAAGATGTTGATACAAAATCGGATCACCTCCAATAGACGGATCAAAAAGCCCGACACCAAAAAAGCGCTCAGCAACAATCATCATCAAGGTAATGCCAATGATTGGTGTGGCAAGCAATTGTATCCATGAAGTGGCATAAAGCGACCAGGCAAAAAGCGGCATTTTCATAAAGCTCATGCCAGGGGCGCGCAACCGGTGGATGGTGACGATAAAGTTAAGGCCGGTTAATATAGACGAAAAACCCAGCACAAAGGCTGCCAGTACCGACATGGTCACATTGGTGGTGGTGTTTACACTAAAAGGAACGTAAAAGGTCCATCCTGTATCAGCCGGTCCATCGCCAAAAACAAGGGTGGACAAAGCCATAATGGAACCAATAATATAAATCCACCACGAAAGCAGGTTCAGGCGCGGAAAGGAAACATCATCTGTGCCAAGCATAATAGGCAGGAAAAAGTTTCCGAAAACGGCCGGAATACTGGGGATGATGAACAGGAAGATCATGATTACCCCATGCAGGGTAAACACTTGGTTGTAGGTTTGCGCTTCCATGATATCTTTTCCCGGATTGAGCAGCTCCAGACGCATTAATACGCCAAGGGTAACGCCTACCAGAAAAAACGTCATCAGGGAATACAGGTACAGCAGACCAATCCTTTTGTGGTCAATGCTGAAAATCCAGGAAAACAAACCCCGCTTTACCTGGAAAAAATTCAAATCTGTTGTTGCTGTTGTCATATAATCAACTAAGCTTTTGTGATTGGTTTTTTACGTCGGTTATTTATGATCAGGGTTCCAAGCAAGGCCAAAGCAAGAACCAGGATGATCGTGCCTGAAATTTTGGTAATATTGAGCACATATTTTTGCCCTTCGGGATCGTAGCTGAAACAAAATTTCAGCACTTTGTTGATGGTAGGGCCTGACCTGCCCATACCAGCTTCAACAATGGCCATTTTAAAATCGAAAGGCAGAAAATAAGTGCCATGCAGGTATCTTGTGATTTTTCCGTCAGGGCTGATAACCAGTAAGGTGGCGGGATGTATCCAATCCTGACCCTCGGCTTTGATTTTGTACCCAACATTGTCGATAAAACGCTTGATGGTCAAGCTGTCGCCCGTAAAAAACCGGAACGACCCCTCGATGTCGCCATCACCTACCAACTTCTCGTAGGTCCTTTTTTTGTTCATGGCTAAAACCGGTGTTTCGCGATGGTTAAAACTTATCAGAAAAGTTTGATAATCCTTTCCCAATACCTGGTCGGAGCGTTTCATTACGTCGGCGAGGCCATTCATAAGCGGTGTGCAAATACCGGGGCATTCGTAATAAACCAAAGCGATTACCGTGGGTTTGTCAATTGATTCTAAAATGTTTACACGGTTAAAGTCTTCATCCATGAAAAAATAGTCAGAGGCAATGTAATCATCGAGTTTTTCGAACACACCCAACTCGTCATTGGCATTGGAAGCGACAGAAAAAAGGGAAGAAAACAACACAATGCCTATGAAAATGGATACGATTAATATAGTTAATCTATTCATATACAGATATATAATTGGTTTTGTATGGTGATTAAACCGAACTGCTAATTTAGACGTTTTCTAAATAATAACAAATTTGTTTGTAAAAAGTTTAGCGTTAATTGTTTAACAAAGCAAATGCGTGGAAATTTGTAATGCTCTAATAAAGTTTTTCTTGTTTATAACAATATTTCCATAAATGAGATTTATATCCGTTATGGGGATTAAATTTCGGGTGTTGGAAATCGTAAAAAATTAATTATCATTTACTTGTGTTTTTGGCACAATTTTGTCTTATTTTTACCTATAATATGAAAAACCTACATGTATCATGAAGAATTTAACAATCAAAATTTTCGCCCTAATCGTGCTATTAGGTTCCGTTTCTTGCAAAAAAGACTATCAGGAGAATAATGAGCCCGTAAAAAAAATGACTGACCTTGATGTACCATTAAGCTTCAACTGGCGCACTACTGTTGATTTGTATTTTGATGTAAGTATATCAACAACAGAGAATTATCCTTTGAATTCCAAATTGTCTGTTTATGCATCCAACCCATACGAGGGAGGTGAAAAGTTAAGCAGCGGCAGTATTAGTGTGGCTGAACCTTTCAGTATGATGATCAGGGTGCCGGCCCATCTCAAGGAAGTTTACCTTGAATTGGAGACTTCGCTGGGATCATCAGAATTGGTGGCCATTCCCATTTCAGGAAATGAGTTGGTTTATACGTTTGGTTCTGCTAAATCGCAAAGCTATTTCAAAGGCCTCGATGCCGTTTCAGATGAGGGTCCCGATTGTGATAATTGTGACGAGATTATTAGTGGAAACGGAAATGTAAACATCAACCAAGGAAAAGTGTATTGTGTTGTGGATGAATATAATGGAAATATATCATTTCAGTCATGGAACGGCGGTGGCACCCTCAAAGTTTGCGGTACGGCATCAATTCCCGGAAATATTTCCATGGGAAATAATTCAAGGATAATTGTTACCCAGGGTGGATCATTGACTATCAATAGTTTTGGTATGTGGGGTAGTAATAATGGTATCGAAATTTATGCAAATTCCAGCATTACTTTCAATGCAAATCTAATGACTACCGGTAAAATAGTCAATCATGGAGAAATGAATATTGGTGGTTATTTTACTATTCAACAGTTAAGTGAACCCTTTTTAAATACGGGTACTATTAATGCCGGCTCTGGTATAAACCTGAACAGTGCCGTTATGAACAATTCGGGAAGTATCAGTGCTGACGGTGTTTTTAAACTGAATACCAATAGCCAGGTAGTGAATGACGGCATGATATCAGCGGGAGACCAAACGGAGCTCAACGGAAGCACCATGATAAATAATGGGGAGTTCATTGTGACCAACTCCCGTTTCAACATCAACTCAAACAGTACTTTTACCAACAATGGAAGCCTTGATGTGGAAGCTGGGAGCTTTAATGTGAACTCAAGCGCAAATACTGTAAATAATGGGTCAATTATCGCTGCCAGTCAGATAAAATTTAACTCGGGCAGCAATGTAACGAATAATTGCTTCATGAGTTGCGGTGGGCTGGCTGAGTTCAATTCGGGCCTTTTTGTCTTTGACAATGGCTATCTGCGAAGTGAAGATAGGATTCAAATCAATAGTGGGTCAAGCACCATTCTTAAAAATGGCAGCATGCTATCGACGCCCAAAGTGCTCCTCTATGCCAATTTAAATGGTCAGGGATCTGCCAATTCAATAAAAGCTACGGACGAATTTACCATGTCAGGTCAAATGGTTGCAGGACCTATTGAGGTGGCTACTGATAACCTGGATATATTGACTGGACAGCCTATTTCACAATATTTTATCAATGGGGCTACCGTTGTTGGATTGGATGAAATTCAAAACTTCCTGGCTATTACTGATTGTAACCCGGAAGGAATCGGAAGTGTTCAGATAGTTGATGCAGACAATGATGGCGTCCCCGATGATCTGGATGATTTTCCCAATGATGCCAACAGGGCGTATCGCTCATGGTATCCGGGTGAAAATACTTTCTCCACCCTGGCTTTTGAAGATTTATGGCCCGGTCTTGGCGACTTCGATTTTAATGATGCCGTTGTTGAGTTTCAATATGAAATGGTAACCAATGCTGATAACGAACTTGTTGACCTGATCGGACGTTTTAAACTGATGGCAGCGGGTGCAAGCTTCGATAATGGCTTTGGGGTGGCCATTCCGGTGAATCCTAATAATGTGGCTTCTGTATCTGGTGGAATTGTTCAAGGCAATACCTTTAACCTTCAGGCCAATGGTACCGAGGACGGACATAGCAGCAAAACAGTCATCATCGTTTACGATGCCATCAATTCTATCTATCAAGGCGAATTTATCAATACAGTTCCTGAAAACGCCTATGTTGAAACAGATTTGGTGACAGTTACAGTTTTGTTTGAAACACCTGTAGCCAATTTTGGGGCTGCCCCATTCAATCCTTTTATAGTGGTTGATCAGGAACGTGGCAAGGAAATCCATTTGCTTGATTTTGAACCCACCGAATTGGTCGATAACCAGTATTTTGGCATGTGGGAAGACGATTCAAACCCCTCAACCGGAAGTTATTACAAAACTGACGCCAACCTTCCCTGGGCGATTGAAATACCCGTCAGGTTTGATTATCCAATCGAAACAGTTGATATTTTACAAACTCATTTGAAGTTTGCCGAATGGGCCAATTCCGGAGGAACACTTTTTCAGGATTGGTATCTGGACAAAGCCGGTTACCGCAACCAATCCAATATTTATCCTATTCCTTAGTTAAAAAATTGCCTTTACAAAACTTAACCCGCAGGCCAAGTGTTTGCGGGTTTTGTTTTTTATGGATTGAAAGATTCAGAATGAAAACTAACCCGAAAAAACTACTTTTGCCTCGCATACCGATATGATTATGGAAAAGAAAATAAAATCCTTTGCACGCCTTCTCAAAATAATGGATGAATTGCGCACCGGTTGCCCTTGGGACCGCGAACAAACTTTGGAAAGCCTGCGTCACCTTACTATTGAAGAAACCTACGAATTGAGTGATGCCATTCTGAAAAGCGATTTGCAATCCTTGAAGGGTGAATTGGGCGATTTGATGCTCCACCTGGTTTTTTACGCAAAAATTGCCTCCGAAAGTGGTGCCTTTGACATAGCTGATGTGCTCGACAATATTTGCGATAAGCTGGTGGAGCGGCATCCGCACATTTATGGCGATGTGCAGGTAAAAGGCCAGGACGAAGTGAAAAGCAATTGGGAAAAAATCAAATTGCGAAACGGAAAAAAGTCAGTTTTGGAAGGTGTTCCCTTATCGCTTCCACCGCTGATGAAAGCATATCGTATGCAGGAAAAAGCCGGTGGGGTTGGGTTTGAATGGGAAAAGCGCGAGGATGTATGGAAAAAAGTGGAGGAAGAAATGCGTGAATTGTTAACCGAAGTCGAAAGCCATGCCCCAAAATCCAGGCTTGAAGATGAATTTGGCGACCTGCTTTTTGCTTTGGTAAACTATGCCCGCTATATTGGCGTAAATCCCGACGATGCCCTCGAACGCACCAACCTGAAGTTTTATAATCGGTTTACTTATATCGAAGAAATGGCCCGCAGCGAAGGCCGATCCATAGCAACTATGACGCTCGGAGAGATGGACAATTACTGGAATCAAGCCAAATCGGGCGAAAGATGAAAGGCGTTTTTATTCATAAAACACTTTGCTGCATCATTGCCATACTTTTGTTGTCATCTGGAGCAACAAATACACTTCAGGCACAAGCGGATAGAAACTGCAATACCCATCTCAATATCGATTATTTAAAAGCTACTGGCATGCAGGTATTTATGCTGTTAAACAGCCAACTAACTACCAATGGGATGATTGGTTATTGGCCGGATCCCTTGCCGGAACAGCAGCGGTGGTTTACACCCAGGATAGGCTCCTTTTTGATGGTTTGCAGTCCGACGGTCGATTTCAATTTGCTGGAGCCAACAAATACTCGCCGAGGTTTTGGCAGTGGCTCACCGCATTCCCTTTGCTGATTGGCATGTATGCTTACGGAAGTGCCACTGATAATATGCGTCCACGCCATGCAGCTCTGGCCGGATGCAATCCTTTTGTTAAGTGCCGGGTTGGCATTTGCCTTAAAAGAATTAACCCACAGGCCACGACCTCATCAACAACCAGCTGCTGATCCTACATCTTGGTTTGGCCCTTTGAGGAAGCGGTTTCACCAGTTTTCCATCAGGACACAGCATGCGTTCTTTTGCATTGGCAACTGTACTGGCTGGCATTTATCAGGATAAACCCTGGTTGGGCGCAGGATTTTACGCCTTGGCAGGCCTCACAGCCTGGTCGCGGCTTAACAGTGGTGGGCATTGGCCTTCGGATGTGGTGGTTAGGTGCCATTCTGGGATACAGGATTGGACGGGCTGTATTACATTTTAACAGAAGCAAAAGCAGTCCGTGTATGAAAATTGCAGCCGGCCCATATGGCATTGGCTTTCATGTTGCAATAAATTGAATATTATGATATATAGGGTTTTAGCCTGTATTATTCATGAACATATGCAATGTTTTCAAATTTGAACGCGGATGACCACAGTACGTTTCGCTACATGGCAAGTGCGGATTTAACAGATGATATAAAACAAAAAAAAAAGGTTCTACATTACATTGAATTTATGTGAGTTAACTAAGTTCATGAATTATTCAAGATAGATTGTAAGCGAGGGCGCGACTCCATAGGAGTCGAATATCTATTGAAAGGCACGAATATAAGGGGGTTTCGACTCCAGCGGAGTCGTATATGGATAAGCAGAATTATGTTTTATTCGACTCCGCTGGAGTCGCAAAATGAACGTCTATCAATTTCTATAAATATGTGATGCCTCTGGCATCAAGCACCTGAAAGCTTGATTGTTTATTTTTTTTTGGTACATTGCTAAAGATTCATTTTTTGGACCATTCGTTTTAGCCTGTATTATTCATGAACATATGCAATGTTTTCAAATTTGAACGCGGATGACCACAGTACGTTTCGCTACATGGCAAGTGCGGATTTAACAGATGATATAAAACAAAAAACAAAAGGTTCTACATTACATTGAATTTATGTGAGTTAACTAAGTTCATGAATTATTCAGGTCAAGCTTAAAGCATGTTTCCAAATGATTTTTTGAATCTTATCAAGCCATTTTTTTCGCGAAGGTGGCAATTGCAAAACCATTCCTTACGGGGATAATTCCATTCAACAACAAAATCTTCATTACATTTGCCTGATCAATCATTTCTATGTTTAAAAACTTATAAGCAGGGTTCGCCACGGGTATTACAGCTTTTTCAAAATACTGGTGTTTATACTGGCAATTGTGCTCATTGTCATGGCCATGCCACGGGCAGTAAAATTCAAATATACTTTTCAGGCTGGCAAGCCCTGGCTGCACAGCAAACTGATTGCCCCATTTGATTTTCCGGTTTTAAAACCCGATGAACAAGTGCGAGCAGAGAAGCGGCAGATTGAAGAAAACATACCGCCTTATTTTGTGTTCGATGAAACAATAAATAGCAGGGGACTCGACAAGCTGATTGCTGACTTTAACGAAGCCTGGATTAGCAAATATTCTGACGATGGGTTGAAATTGCGACAGGAAAGTTTTGGTTTTTTGCTCAATCTGTATGATTCTATTCAGGAAACTGGCATCCTCAAATATCATCCTATTCTCGAAGGGAAGGATGCAGATTATCAGGTGAATGTGGTTAGGAACAAACTGGCTGTAAAGAAACCATATGGTCAGTTGCACACCATCAGAAGTGCTTATGAAACAGGGATGGAATTGGTCAGCAAACAAACGAGTTTGGATCAAGAATTAATGGAGGGCCTTGTAGCAACCATGTTTCTCCAGAACCTAGTGTATGATGAGTCTTTGACCAAACAGGAAATAGCGCAAGCTACGAGCCGTTTGTCGGCCACCTATGGTTTGGTGCAGGAGGGTGAACTCATTATCAATGAAGGTGAGCTGATTGACGAAACACATTTCAATGTGATCAATTCGTTGCGTAAGGAGTATGAAAGCAGGGTTGGAAGCAGCAAGCAACAGCAGCTTATCATGTTGGGGCAATTTATTCTGGTTGGCATTATTTTCCTTATTTTATATTTGTTTATCAGATTTGTAAGGCCAGATGTTTTCAGTCAGCTTAAAAAAATCAATCTGATTCTGCTCTTGATGCTTTTGCTTGTATTGCCGGCATTTGCCCTGTCAGCTATTCAGCCTCAGTGGCTCTGGTACCTGCCATTTGGGATACTTACCATTATCATGATTACCTTTTTTGATACCCGGCTAACCTTGATGGTGCATATTCTTACCGTTATTCTAATTGCCCTGGTAGTGCCCAATGCATTTGAGTTTATGTTTTTGCAACTTACTATTGGTTATGTGGTGATTTTCACATTGATGCGCCACAATAAGCGGATATTCTTTTTCAGGACATCGGTGTTTCTGTTTTTAACCTATGCCATTGTTTACAGCAGTTTCAGCCTAATGCAGCAAGGTGATTTTAGTGGTTTAGACCCAATTATGTACCTTGCATTTGCAGTAAGTGCCTTACTTACCTTGCTGGCGTTACCGCTGATTTTTTTACTTGAACGCATGTTTGGCATGCTCACCGACCTCAGTCTTCTTGAGCTCAGCAATACCAACAGCCCGCTTTTGCGCGAACTGGCCATGATTGCACCCGGAACATTTCAACATTCCATGCAAGTGGCTAACCTATCGGAAGAAGCTTTGTACGAAATTAACGGGGATACGCTGCTTGCACGTACCGGTGCTTTGTACCATGATATTGGTAAGATGGACAATCCGATATATTTTATTGAAAATCAAATGGGAAGCTACAATCCGCATGATGATATTTCGTACACTGAAAGTGCCAGCATCATTATTGGGCATGTAACCCGTGGCATTGAAAAAGCCCGAAAAGCCGGATTGCCTGAGCAAATTATTGATTTTATCCGAACCCATCATGGCAACAGGCGCGTGGAGTATTTTTATATAATGGAGCAGCGTCAAAATCCCGGACTTGAGTTAGACGAACGTGATTTCAGTTATAGGGGGCCTGTCCCGTTTTCAAAAGAAACCGCCGTAGTGATGATGGCCGATTCAGTGGAGGCAGCTTCCCGCAGCATGAAGAACCATTCGGAACAGAAAATCAGCGACCTGGTTGAGAATATCATCAACAAGCAAATTGAAACCAGGCAGTTTATCAATTCCGACATTACGCTTAAAGAGATTGATATCGTTAAAAAAATCCTGAAAAAGAAACTGATGAATATCTATCATGTCAGGATTGCCTATCCGGAATAATCCCTTTCATGTTTTTAAGGTAAGATAAAGTTGCAGGACCTTCGCAAAAAAGCAAATCCAATATACTTAAGTTGGGCTGAAAACCATGCCTGTCATTGAATACCTGGTAATATGTTGGAAAAAGATTCAGCTCCAACTGATGCTTTGGGCTAAAGACCTCCCGCAGGTCGATAAGCTTGCTTTCTGATTTGTTGAATGAAGTAGTGGTTTGAACAGGAATATTGATTTT